>JBHICW010000084.1:0-8021 GCA_046759785.1 Alphaproteobacteria bacterium | reverse complement strand
AGAATTTATGAGTGCACTCGAAGACGATTTAAATACACCCTTGGCGATCGCTCGCTTGCACGGGTTGGCGACCGAGATTAATAGAGCTCCTCGTCGTCAAAAGAAGTATGGGATACGAGCGAAATTACGGGCTGCTGGCAACTTGTTGGGAGTATTGCAAGAAGATCCGCAAATCTGGCTTCAGGGCGGGAGAGCGCAAATTGGCACCGATCTAATCGAGAAGTTGATTGAGCAGCGCGATGCGGCGCGCAAAGCCAAGGACTACGAGAAAGCCGACAGTATTCGTAAGGAGTTGGCAAACCACGGGGTAGTGCTCGAGGACCGTCCCGACGGCACATTTTGGAGGATGGCGGGATGACGGCCCAAGGTGACCGCATCTACCTGTACGACACGACGCTGAGAGACGGGGCGCAGACCCACGGGGTCGACTTCAGCGTCACCGACAAGGCGGCGATCGCGCGGCAGCTCGACGGCTTAGGGATCGACTACATCGAGGGCGGATGGCCGGGCGCGAACCCCACCGACGACGCCTTCTTCGCCGACCCGCCGAAGCTCGCGCACGCGACCTTCACCGCCTTCGGCATGACCCGCCGGCCCGGCCGGAGCGCCGCCAACGATCCCGGCCTCCAGGCCTTGCTCACGACCGGCGCGCGCGCCGTGTGCCTGGTGGGCAAGGCCTGGGACTTCCACGTGGAAGTGGCGCTCGGCATCACAAGGGAAGAGAACCTCGCCATGATCGGCGACAGCTTCGCGCACTTGCGTGAGCGGGTCGGCGAGAGCCTGTTCGACGCCGAGCACTTCTTCGACGGCTACAAGGCGAACCCCGACTATGCGCTCGCCTGCCTCAAGGCGGCCTCCGACGACGGCGCCCGCTGGATCGTTCTGTGCGACACCAACGGCGGCACCCTGCCGCATGAGGTGGAGCGGATCGTGCGCGAGGTGGGCGGCCACATCCCGGGCGAGCGCCTGGGCATCCACTGTCACAACGACACTGAGAACGCGGTGGCCAACAGCCTCGCCGCCGTGCGCGCCGGCGTGCGCCAGGTGCAGGGGAGTCTGAACGGCCTCGGCGAGCGGTGCGGCAACGCCAACCTGGTCTCGATCGTTCCGACCCTCGTCCTCAAGATGGGGTTCGAGACGGGGGTGAGCGCTGAGAACCTCAGGCTGCTCACGCACACCTCGCGGCGGCTGGACGAGCTCCTCAACCGTGGGCCCAGCCGCCACGCGCCGTACGTGGGCAACGCCGCGTTCACGCACAAGGGCGGGCTCCACGCCGCGGCGATTGGCAAGGACCCACGGACCTACGAGCACATCGACCCCGAGCTCGTCGGCAACCGCCGCCAGATCGTGATCTCCGACCAGTCCGGGCGCGCCAATATTCTGGCCCGGCTTAAGGAGATCGGTCTCGAGGTGCCGCCCGACCACCCCAAGGTCCCGACGCTCTTGGAGGCGGTCAAGACGGGCGAGCACGAGGGCTATACTTACGACGGCGCGGACGCGAGCTTCGACTTGCTGGCACGCCGGGCGCTCGGCGAGGTTCCCGAGTACTTCAAGGTGGACAGCTTTCGGGTCACCGTGGAGAGGCGCCACAACGCTCTGGGCAAGCTGATCACCTTGTCCGAGGCGACGGTCAAGGTGACGGTCAACGGCCAGAAGCTGATGTCGGTGGCCGAGGGCAACGGGCCCGTGGACGCGCTGAACCACGCGCTCAGGAAGGACTTGGGCATGTACTCGTCTTACCTCCACGACTGGCGTCTCGTCGACTACAGGGTGCGGATCCTCACGCCCCAGGAAAGCACGGGTGCGGTGACCCGTGTGGTGATCGACAGCTCCGACGACAGCGGCGAGACCTGGTCGACGGTGGGGGTCTCGGCGAACATTATCGACGCGTCGTTCCAGGCGTTGCTCGACAGCATCACATACAAGCTGCTGCGCGAGCGCGCGCCGGCTTGAGGGAATGGGAGAGCCGGCCGGGACCCGCGCTGGGAGCCGCCCTGGCCCGGCGATCGTCCTCGTCACGCCGCAACTCGGGGAGAATATCGGTACCGCCGCGCGGGCGATGCTCAACTTCGGCCTCGAGGACCTGAGGCTCGTGCGTCCCCGGGACGGCTGGCCGAACGCCAAGGCGGTGACCGCGGCGAAGGGCGCCATCTCGGTCCTGGACCGCGTGCGCCTTCACGACACGGTGGCCGAGGCGGTCGCCGACCTCCACCATGTCTACGCCACCACGGCGCGCCATCGCTTCATGCTGAAGCCCGTCGTCACCCCCCGCCAGGCGGCGCAGGATATGCGTCAGGCCGCCGCCAAGGCCGAGCGCTCGGGCGTCTTGTTCGGGCCAGAGCGAACGGGCCTCACCAACGACGAGGTGGCGCTGGCCGACACGGTGCTGATGGTGCCGATCAATCCGGCCTTTACCTCACTCAACCTGGCCCAGGCCGTGCTGGTCATCGCGTACGAGTGGTTCCAGGCGGGCGGTGAGGTGCCGGAGCATCGGGTACCCCCGGGACGAACGCGGCCGGCGACCAAGGCGGAGCTCGAGAACTTCTTTCGCCGGCTCGAGCGGGAACTCGTGGCCTGCGGGTTCCTCAACAACGACGACAAGCGGCCGAGCATGATGCGGAACATCCGGGCGATGTTTCTGAGGGCCGGGCTGTTCGAGCAGGAGGTGAGGACGCTTCACGGCATGGTCACGGAGCTTAATCGGCGCGACCCGCAAGAGCCGGGCGACGAGGTTTGACAGGCCCGGGCTGCGCAGTATAGTACGCGGCCTCGCCGCTGGCGCCCAAACTGCGCGCAGCAGGGGTGTTCGCCATGACCAAGCGCTTGCAATCGAAGTACAAGCTCTGCCGTCGTCTCGGCCTGAACCTCTGGGGGCGGCCCAAGAGCCCCACGAACCGGCGCGAGCACCGGCCGGGCGAGCACGGCCGGCGGCGCCGCAAGCCGAGCGACTATGGCATCCAGCTCATGGCTAAGCAGAAGCTCAGGGGCTACTACGGCAACATCACCGAGCGGCAGTTCCGGAACATTTACGAGGAGGCAGCCAAGAAGCGCGGGGACACCAGCCAAAACCTAATCGAGCTGTTGGAGCGGCGGCTCGATACGGTCGTCTACCGACTCAAGTTCGTGCCCACCGTGTTCGCCGCCCGCCAGTTCGTCAACCACGGCCACGTCCAGGTGAACGGCCGCCGCGTCAACATCCCGAGCTACCGGGTGAGGGACGGCGACGTGATCGAGGTGAGGGAGAGGTCGCACGAGATCCCGATAGTGCTGGAAGCGATCGAGTCGCCGGAGCGCGACGTCCCCGATTACCTCGAGGTCGACTACACCCATATGCGTGGAACATTCCTGAGGGCCCCGGAGCTCCATGACGTGCCCTATCCGGTGCAGATGGAGCCCCAGCTCGTGATCGAGTACTACTCGCTCTGAGCCCGCCGCCAATTGATCCGTTGGTCGGAACGGCCGCGTGCTAACGCGGCCTTCGTGTATTGGGGGGCGTCGTTCTGATGCGCTACACGGCTGCGAGGCGCTCGCCTTGCCCGGAGACATGCGCCGAGTCCTGGCCCAGGTGTGGGCTCTGATGGCGTTAGTCAAAGGCGCCTCGCCCGCATGATATCGCGCGCACCCTTTCGCTCGACGGAAGAGAGGGTCGGCGTGAGGGGGTAAGCGGTGCGGTTTTGGTAAATTCGGCCCGGAGAACCCCTGTCGCGGCTTTGCCGATCGGGGTGCCCTTGCGGTCACATGCCCGGACTGCGCTAGGCAATTGGAGGATAGATCGATTCGGCGTGGCCTGGGCTGAGAATGCGGCAATGTTCGGGAAATCCAGGTACAGTTGGTCTTTTCCAGGCCTTCGAGGAAAGAAAGCGGCTGTTGTTGCGCGGGCTGAGGAACGGGGACTTGACAAGCTCAGGGGGAGCCAAATATTGTGTGTGAATGAGCGTTCACATAAGCTCATAGGGCGGACAGTGGAGGTCAAAGAGCTGATCGCTAACGCGACGTGGCGGCCGATGGTTCAAAAGGGCGTCACCCACCGACCCCTTGGTCGGCTCGGGCATGTCGATCCCGGACCGGGCGGGGTTCAAACCGCGATGGCGAGCAACGCCCGGAGCCGACGGTGCCCATTGAGCGGGGCGCGGCGATGACACGTCGGATAAGCGGTGGTTCGAAAAGGCCGCGCGCCGAGCCGCATAGGGCCCGCCGACCGGCGGAAGCGACCGTCGGCTTGCGCGACCACGGCGACGATAGGGGTGTTCGCGTTGCCCCGCCTTTACAGGAGCCGGGACTTACGTCGAAAGGGTCCGTGACCCTGGCCTTCGTCGGCGACGTCATGCTCGGTCGCCGCGTCAACGAGGCGGCGGCCTCGCGCCATCCGGAATCGTTCTGGGGCGATGCGCTGCCCGTGCTGCGCTCGGCCGACGCCGTGATCGCCAACCTCGAGTGCCCCATCACCACGCGCACCAACGGGTGGCGTCGCACCTGGAAGGCGTTTCGCTTCCGGGCCGATCCGACCGCCGTGAATGTGCTCAAGGCGGCCAACGTGCGGTTCGTCAACCTGGCCAACAATCACATGCTGGATTTCGAGGAGGACGGGCTGCTCGACACCCTCGACCACCTGGACGCGGCCGCGATCGCCCACGCGGGAGCGGGCCGCAACTCCATCGAGGCCGCGACCCCCGCGGTCCTCGACGTCGCGGGCCTCAAGGTCGGACTCCTCGCCCTCACGGACAACATGCCCGAGTTCGCCGCGGGTCGGAACCGGCCCGGGACCAACTTCGTGAAGATCCGCACCAACCACACAACCCTCGGCCTGATCGAGCTGCTGGTCGACCGTCTGCGCCGGGCGGGGGCGGGGTTCATCGTTCTCACCGTCCACTGGGGACCCAACTTGCGGGCGTCGCCGCCACGCCGGTTCCGGAGCTTCGCGCGCGCCGTCCTCGACATAGGCGTCGATCTCATCCATGGACACTCGGCGCATCTGTTCCAGGGCGTGGAGCTCCACGAGAACGGCTTGATTCTTTACGACACGGGTGACTTCCTGAACGACTACTGGGTGTTCCCCTTCATCCGGGTCGACCGCTCGTTCGTCTTCCTGACCGAGCTTAAGGACGGCCGGCTCCGGCGCGCCCGGATGGTGCCCGTGAGCCTCGAGCCCACCCGAGTCGGCCTGGCGAACGGGACCGAGTTCGACGCCATACGGCGCAGAATGCACGCGCGCTGCCGATCCTTCGCCACGCCCGTCTCGTACACGCGGGAAGGCTTGGAGATCGTCGTGCCGCGAGGCGGCCCGGTGGGCGATCGGCCCGGCGAGCGCGGCGACAAAGGCTGCATCACCGCACCAAGACCCCGTCTTTTCTATTTGCCGGGTTAGTGGATGGGCGTCCGCTCAACAACATCGAGCGAAAGATGAACATGCAACACGGGATCGCCAGGAAAGCATTAAGGGTCTTCGGTGAGAAGGGCGTGGAGGAGACGTCGGTCCGCGACATGGCCTCGGCCGCCGGGATTGCCGAGGGCATGGCGCCGGGCGAGGCTTCCAAGAAGACTCCGGACTAATTGCCAATTTCCGCATGTTGGCCTTGATGTGCGTCGGCCGCATGGGCGTCACGGCGGAAGAGGTCTTGTCTCGATCTGGCTGCAAAGCTAGCATTGCCCCCTGTACCGTGCCGAGTTGGCGTCAAGGACGTGGATGCGGCCGCCTGAGATCGGTCGAAGGCGTAGATTTAGGTTACTCGGCGCGTAATCACGAACGGAACTGTATGGGTTCTAGAAAGCACCGCGGAGGCGCGCCGCATACCGGTTTCCTTTGGTGACACAGGAGGAATTCATGCCGGAACTGAGTGGCCTTTCCATGTTTGTCATTGCGCTCCTGGTTCTCGCCATCGTCTTGATCCTGAGCGGGGTCAAGGCGGTACCGCAGGGCATGGAGTACACGGTCGAGCGCTTCGGCCGTTACACACGCACGCTGCGCCCGGGATTTCACCTGATCGTGCCCATCGTCGACCGGATCGGCGCCAAGATGAACGTGATGGAGCAGGTGCTGGACGTGCCCTCGCAGGAGGTCATCACCAAGGACAACGCGATGGTCACCGCGAATGGCATCGTGTTCTTCCAGGTGCTCGACGCGTCGAAGGCGGCCTATGCGGTCACCAACCTGGAGATCGCCATCCTCAACCTGACCATGACCAACCTCCGCACCGTCATGGGCTCGATGGACCTCGACGAGCTTCTGTCCAAGCGCGACCAGATCAACGCCCAGCTCCTCACCGTGGTCGACGACGCGACCGCGCCTTGGGGCGTCAAGGCGACGCGCATCGAGATCAAGGACATTGACCCACCTCGTGACATCGTCGACGCGATGGCCAGGCAGATGAAGGCGGAGCGCGACAAGCGCGCGAATATTCTCGAGGCGGAAGGCCTGCGTCAGGCCGAGATCCTCAAGGCCGAGGGTGAGAAGCAGGCGGTGATCCTCGCCGCCGAGGGGCGCAAGGAGTCCGCCTTCCGCGACGCCGAGGCGCGAGAGCGGGCGGCCGAGGCGGAGGCGCGGGCGACCGAGATGGTGTCCACGGCGATCGCCCAAGGCGACGTGCAGGCCATCAACTACTTCGTCGCCCAGAGGTACGTCGACGCCCTCAAGGAGTTCGCCAACTCGGGCAACCAAAAGATCCTGTTCATGCCGCTCGAGGCCTCGAACGTGATCGCTGCGATCGGTGGCATCAGTGAAATTGCACGCGAAGCCTTCGGGAAGGACAAGGGATGACGGAATTCCTAGAGGGTATCGAGTTCTGGCATTGGTGGGTGCTCGCCGCCCTCCTTATCGCCATCGAGGTGTTAGCTCCCAGCACCGTCCTGCTGTGGCCGGGAATCGCGGCCGGGATCGTCGGACTCGTCGTGCTCGCCGCCGGCGCCATCGGGTGGGAGTTTCAGGTCTTGCTGTTCGCCGTCCTATCGGTGACCAGCGTCGTCGCCTGGCGGTACTACGCTCGGTTACACCCGGCCCGCTCCCACGGCCCTGACCCCAGTCGCCGCGCGGAGCAGTATATCGGCCGCCTCTTCACCTTGGAGGAGCCGATCGTTAACCGCCGGGGCAAGCTCAGAGTCGAAGACACGATCTGGAAGATCGAGGGCGAGGACCTCAACGCCGGCACCCACGTCAGGGTCGTCGACGTAGACGGCGTGATCCTCAAGGTCGAGCAGGCTTGAAGCCCTTTGCCTTGAGTGGCGGCCCCGGGCTCACCCTCAGCCCTGTCCGCCGAGGCCCCGGCAGATGATCCCGATTCGCACGTCCGTTAAGGTCGACGAAATTCCCGGCGCCGTGGTCGGGCTCATCATTGCCAATGTCGCGGTCTTTCTGGTTCAGAGCGGGTTGCCAGCAGAGCTGAGGGAGGACTTTATCCTTCACAACGCCCTGGTCCCGGCCCGCTACACCCAGCCCGATGTGGCCGGCGAACTGGGGCTCGATCCAGGCAACTTTCTGCCGCTGCTGACCAACACCTTCATGCACGTCGGTTGGCTGCATCTGATTGTCAATATGTGGACGCTTTGGCTCTTCGGCCGACCCCTGGAGGAGCGGTTGGGGGCCGTGCGTTTCGTCCTGATGTATCTGGTGTGCGGCGCAATCGCCAGCCTCGCCCATCTTGCCTTCAACCTGTACTCCCCTGTTCCGGCGCTCGGAGCGTCGGGTGCCGTCGCCGGCATTCTCGGCGCCTACACCCTGCTCTATCCGCGGGCGAGGGTCGTATTGGTGACGCTGGTTCTATTCTTTCCGACCGTGTTCTCGCTGCCGGCCGCGGTCTACACGGCTATCTGGTTCGTCCTCCAACTTCTGCAGGGAGTGGCGGAACTCGTCGTCCCCGAACACACCGCCGGGATCGCCTGGTGGGCGCATATCGGCGGGTTTGTCGCCGGGCTGGCGCTGATCGGAGTCGTCGGGACGCGGCGGCGCGAGGCGCGAGCGATCGGCCCGGCGCGCGGTCAGACACGGGAGGTCGGCGTCCAGCTCTCCGGGGTGAGAACGGTCGGTCCCA
>JBHICW010000083.1:0-8149 GCA_046759785.1 Alphaproteobacteria bacterium | reverse complement strand
GGCCTGGGGAGTGCACGTGTTTGCCGGCCCGGCGGCCCCTGTGTTAACTCTTGCGCCGTCGCCTCCTGCGTGCTGGGTGACGCTGCCTCTCGTTGCCGGGCTGGGGCTCCGCGTGCTGCGTCGGACCGCAGTCGCATGTGCTGTGGTAGCCCGGAAGGAGGAGTGTGGCATTTGAGGAGCGCTTTCGTGAGCCCGTCGATGCAAGGCTTGTCCGAGAACGCGCCACCGCGGCTCGAGGTGACGCCCGTGCCGCTCGTGTTGGCCTCGCAGAGCCCCGCTCGTGCTGACCTTCTCCGCAGCGCGGGTCTCCGTTTCAGCGTCGCCGTGCCGGCGATCGACGAGGCGGTGGTTAAGGAGTCGCTGCGCCGGGAGGGCGCGTCGGCCGAGCGGGCGGTGGAGGTCTTGGCCGAGCTCAAGGCGATCCGCGTGTCGTTGAGCCGCGCTAGTGCGTTCGTCGTCGGCGCGGACCAGATTCTGGACCACGGCGGGAGGTGGCTCGACAAGCCGGCGACGGTCGAGGAGGCCGGGGCGCACCTCAGGGCGCTTCGGGGCCGGCGGCACGAGCTCGTCACCGCGGTCTGTGTCGCGTCTCAGGGGCAGCGCCTGTGGCACCACGTGAGCCGCGCGACGCTGGTGATGCGCCGCTTCTCCGACGGCTTCCTCGACCACTATCTCGAGGCGGTCGGCGACGAGGCCCTGACGTCCCTCGGCGCGTACAAGGTGGAGGGGATCGGCGCGCAGCTGTTCGCGCGCATCGACGGTGACCACTTCGCGATCCTCGGGCTGCCGCTGCTGCCGCTGCTTGATTTCCTGCGTGGCCACGGGATGGTCATGGAATGATCCTTTCTGGGGCTGCGAAGCTTGCCGGGGTCGTCGGCTGGCCCGTCAAGCACTCGCTGTCGCCCAGCCTGCACGGCTTTTGGCTGACGGAGCACGGCATCGACGGCGCTTACCTTCCCCTTGCCGTCACGCCTGAGGATCTCGTGCGAGGCCTCCGAACCCTCCCGCGTCTGGGCTTCGTCGGGGTGAACGTCACCGTTCCCCACAAGGAGGCAGCCATCGAGACGCTTGACGTGGTGGAGAAGCGAGCCCGCCGGATCGGCGCGGTGAACACTCTCGTCTTCGAGGAGGGAGGGCGGCTTAGGGGCGACAACACTGATGCGTTCGGCTTCCTCGAAAATTTGAGGGAGCAGGCCCCGGGATGGGAGGCCGGCCAAGGGCCGGCGGTCGTGCTCGGCGCGGGAGGAGCCGCCCGGGCCGTGTGCGCGGCGCTCGTCGAGCTGGGTTCGCCCGAGATCCGCTTGCTGAACCGTAACCTGGCACGGGCCGAGACGGTCGCGACTCAGATCGGGGGCCCGATCGTCGTCCGCCCCTGGTCGGCGCGCCATGCGGCTCTTGCCGAGGCGGCGCTTGTCGTCAACGCGACGAGTCTGGGTATGGTGGGCTGCCCGCTGCTGGAACTGAACCTGGCTGCGCTGCCGCGGGCGGCCGTCGTCTACGACATCGTCTACACGCCGATGACGACGACGCTGCTCGAGCAGGCCGCGGCGCGCGGCCATACGATAGTGGACGGCCTGGGCATGCTTCTCCACCAGGCGCGGCCCGGCTTCGCGGCTTGGTTCGGAATCGAGCCGCGGGTGACACCGGCCTTGCGCGCTTTCGTGGCCCAGCGGCTCACCGGCTCAAGCGGATGATCGTCCTCGGACTCACCGGTTCGGTCGGGATGGGCAAGAGCTGGGCGGCTGGTGTGTTCGCGCGGCTCGGCGCCACCGTCTATGAGGCCGATGGCGAGGTCCGCAAGCTCCTGGGGCCGGGCGGCGACGCGGTTCGGGCGGTGGGCGAAGCCTTTCCCGGCACGATTCGGGGCGGCACCGGTGGTCCCGAGATCGACAGGCGGAGGCTGGGCGAGATCGTCTTCGCCGATCGCACCGCGCTCTCGAGGCTGGAAGTGCTTCTTCACCCGCTCGTCCGACAGGCCGAGGGGCGCTTCCTGCGGCGGGCAGCGCGCCGACGCTCCCGGGTGGTGGTTCTGGAGGTGCCGCTGCTGTTCGAAACCGGGAGCGAGCGTCGCTGCGACCTGACGGCGGTGGTCATGGCCCCGGCGTTCGTGCAGGCGGCCCGAGTCCTTCGTCGGCCAGGCATGACTCCGGCGCGGCTCGCCGCCGTGAGGGCGCGGCAGATGGCGGACGGCGACAAGCGCCGGCGCGCGGACTTCGTGATTCCGACGGGAGCAGGCCCCCGTCCTGCCTTGCGCGTGATCTCCCGGATGGTGAGGATGCTCGAGGACAGCGGGGCCGCGCGCCAGCGACGGCCACGGCGGAGAGGGGAATGAGGGAGGTTGCGCTCGACACAGAGACGACGGGGCTCGACCCGGCGGGCGGGCACCGTATCGTCGAGATCGCTTGCGTCGAGCTGGTGAACCATGTCCCAACGGGCCGGGAGTTCCAGGTCTACCTCAATCCTGAACGCCCGATGAGCCCGGAGGCCGAGGACATGCATGGGCTAACGGACGAGTTCCTGGCCGACAAGTCGACTTTCCCGGCTGTGGTGGACGAGCTTCTAACCTTCCTCGGCGACGACCGGCTGGTGATCCACAACGCCGAGTTCGACATCGGTTTTCTGAACGCGGAGCTCGAGCGCGTCGACTACCCGCCGCTTTCGATGGAAAGGGCCGTCGATACGGTGGAACTCGCGAGAAGGAAGTTTCCCGGCGCTCAAGCGAGTCTCGACGCGCTGTGCCGGCGTTTCGACATCGACGTGTCCGCGCGTGCGAAGCACGGGGCGCTCCTAGACGCCAAGCTACTGGCCGCGGTGTACTTGGAGCTGATCGGCGGGCCCCAGCCGCGGCTCGCCCTTGCCCTTGCGTCGGCCGCGGCGCGCGCTGAGGCCGGGTCACAGAGTGCGAGGCCTGCCCCCAGGCCGGCCCGGCCCCACGCGCCTACCGCGGAGGAGCAGGTCGCGCACGAGGCCTTCCTGGACCTTCTTAAGGATCCGATCTGGCGTCGTTAGCTTCCCTTGTTCTCGTTCGCCTCCGCCACCGAGCGCTGGCGGTAGAGGGCGCGGAAGTCGACGGGATCGAGCATGAGGGGCGGGAAGCCGCCGTCGCGCACGGCGTCGGCCAGCACCCGGCGGGCGAACGGGAACAGGATGCTCGGGCACTCGATCAGGAGGATCTCTTCCGTCGCCTCGTCGGGGAAGCCGCTCACGGTGAACACCCCGCCGTAATCGAGTTCGAGGATAAAGGCGACGCGCTCCTCGTTCCTCGCCGACGCCTTCAGCTGCAGAGAGACCTCATGGCGCGTCGGGCCGAGACGGCGGGTTTGGATGTCAATTTGGACCTGGAGGGGGGGCCGCTTGTCGGCGCGGAGGAGACTCTGCGGCGCATTCGGGTTCTCGAACGACAGGTCCTTGATGTACTGGACGTGGAGCGTCAGGCGAGGCTCTTCGGTGGCGGCGGGCTGGCCGGCGTTGGGCGGTTGCGTCGGGGGAATCTCGGCCATGGATAGCAATGTCTATCGGCTGTCAGGGCGCGGCTAGCACGGATGTGCCCTGTGCACAGCCTCACCCGCGGGGCGGCTTCACCCGCGGTCGCACCGAATCGTCCGGCGCCCGCTCGCGCTCGGTCACGTCGGTAAAGTCCCCGTCGATGACGGGGCCGTCCTCGTCATCGGCCCCGGACGTTACCACGCTCACCTCTGCCCCGGCCAGGATGCGGGCGAGGAGGAAGGCCTGAAGTGCTCTGCGTGCGGCCGGGATCAGGAGCAGGAAGCCCAGGGCGTCCGTCACGAAGCCGGGGGTAAGCAGAAGGGCGCCGGCGACGAGCAGGCAAAGGCCGTCGAACACCTCGTCCACGGGCGCCTGGTGCCGTCTGAGCGCCTCTCGGGCCCGCGTGAACGTCGACAGTCCCTGGCGGCGCAACAGCGCTACCCCTACTGCGGCCGTTACCACGACGAGGGCGAGGGTCGGCCAAACGCCCAGCAGGCCCCCGACCTCAATAAAGACGCCGATCTCGACGAGAGGGGTGAGGATGAACGCGGCGAGGACGAGCAGGGCCACGGTTGCACTCGCTCCGACTAGTGCCTATTGTAAAGGGACAGGGCCCTTCCGCCGAGACGAACTCGACCTCGGGTACCTGAGCCTTTAGTGTAGGGCACACTTTAGCCCAGCGTGAAACCGCGGGTCTAGGCACCGCGCCACCGGGATACGCCGCTATGTCTGAGGGCTTCCCGTTTCTCGACATAATTTTCTTCGCGATGATCGCGGCGTTTATCCTGTTGCGGCTTCGCAGCGTGCTCGGTCGGCGGACCGGGCACGAGCGTCGCTCCCCGAACCCTCTCGTGCGCCGGTCGGCCGAGGAGGCCTCCGACAAGGTTGTGCCGCTGCCGGAGCGGGAGTCGGCCAAGCACGCGGAGGTCAGCGACATCGGCTATTCGTCCGTCGAAGGTCCGCTTACGCAGATCAAGGTAGCCGACCCGAGCTTCGATACGGATCACTTCCTCGCAGGCGCAAGCGGCGCGTTCAAGGTCGTCGTCGAGGCTTTTGCAGCGGGCGATACGGCGCGCCTGAGGCCGCTGTTGAGCGACGGCGTTTACGAGAGCTTCGCCAAGGCCATCGAGGAGAGGACCGCGGCCGGGCACACCCGCGAGACCGCTCTCGTGGCGATTAAGGAGGCCACCATTCTCGACGCGGGGCTGGAACGGCGGGTCGCGCAGATTACGCTGAAGTTCGTGAGCGAGCAGATGAACGTGACCCGGGACGCTGACGGTGACGTGATCGAGGGCGATCCCAGGGCGGCCGCCACGGTCACCGACATCTGGACGTTCGAGCGCGACACCCGGTCCCGCGACCCCAACTGGACGCTGGTCAGCACGCGCAACCCTCACTGATGCGAGCCTTGCCAAGGGCGGCGCTGGCGGCGGGGATGACCCTGCTGACGGCCTGTGCGCTGGTCGCTCCGCCCGCCGAGCCCTTGCGCCTGAGCCCGGCCGGGTTCGACTCTCTCCGCGGGTGGGAGGAGGACACGCAGAGCGCGGCGCTCCCGGCCTTCCTCCTTTCTTGCCGGGAGTTGCTAGCGGCGGCCGACGACGAAGCCTTGGGTTCGACTGGCCTGGCGGGCACGGTCGGCGACTGGCGAGGGCCGTGCGAGGCGGCGGCGCGGGTTGAGGTGGGCGACGACCGTGCGGCGCGGGCTTTCTTCGAAAGCTGGTTCGTGCCGTTCAGGATCAGGGGCGCCCGCTCGGACACGGGTCTGTTCACAGGCTACTACGAGCCCCGACTCTTGGGCTCCCGGCGTTGGAGTGCCGGCTTCCGGGTCCCTGTGTACCGGCGGCCCGATGACCTTGTCACCGTGGATCTGGGGCTGTTCCGAAAGGACTGGGAGGGCGAGCGGCTGGTGGGGCGCGTCGTCGACGGAAGCCTTACGCCCTACCCCGCCCGCGCGGACATCGCCGCCGGGGCCCTCGCGGGCCGAAGTCTCGAGCTCGTCTGGGTGGACGACCCGGTGGATGCATTCTTCCTGCACATCCAAGGCTCGGGCCGTGTCGAGCTCGTCGACGGCGGGGTGATGCGTGTGGGGTATGCGGTCACGAACGGGCGGCCTTACGTGGCGATCGGCCGGATCCTCGTCGAGCGGGGCGCCATTGCCCCCGAGGAGGTGTCGCTGGACTCGATCAGCGCCTGGCTTGAGGCTCATGCGGACCAGGCCGGTGCGGTCATGGCCATGAACCCGTCCTACGTGTTCTTCCGCGAACTGTCGGGCGAGGCGCCGCTGGGGGCACAGGGTGTTCCGCTCACGCCTGGCCGCAGCCTCGCCGTGGACCGCCGTTTCCTGCCCTTGGGCGCGCTCTTGTGGGTCGACACCCGGGCGCCGGCTGCCGAGCCGGGGGCCCCGGACCGTCCATTGCGACGCCTGATGGTGGCGCAGGACACGGGTGGGGCGATCAGGGGAGCGATCCGCGGCGATGTCTTCTGGGGCTCCGGGTGGAAGGCGCGAGCGGTCGCCGGCAGGATGCGGCATCCGGGAACCTATTACCTGCTTCTTCCTCGCTCGGCGGCGCCGCCGGTGGTGGCGGTCGATTAGCCGACCCGAGGAGGTGGTGCTTGTCTGGGAGGCGGCGCTCGACCCATTCTCTGCCGCTGGGTCGCGCCCCGAGGGCGGAAGGCAAGGCCAAGGGCGGCTGCATCCCGAGTTGAGCGGACGGCCATGAGCGATAGACGGCACCGGGTGGCGCTCTTCGTGACCTGCCTCGTGGACCTCTTCCGGCCAAGGGTCGGTTTCGCCGCCGTGAACCTGCTCGAAGACGCCGGCTGCCGCGTCGAGGTGCCCGCCGCCCAGACCTGCTGCGGCCAGCCCGGCTACAACTCGGGCGACCGGGCCTGCGCGCAGCGGATCGCCCGCCGGGTGATCGCCACCTTTGCGGGCTACGACTATGTCGTCGCCCCTTCGGGGTCTTGCGCCGCGATGATCAAGGAGCACTACCCGCTCCTGCTTGCGGAGGACGAAACTCACGCGGAGCGGGCCCGGGAGCTCGCGTCTCGGACCTACGAGCTCGTCTCGTTCCTGACGGACGTGCTCGGGATCACGCACGTGGCAGGGCGCTTCGACGGCGTCGTCACCTATCACGATGCCTGCGCCGGACTGCGCGAGCTGGGGATCAGGGGCCAGCCGCGGCGTCTGTTAGAGAGCATCGCCGGGGTCACCCTCAGGGAGCTCGCGGATTCCGAGGTCTGCTGTGGGTTCGGCGGCACCTTCTGCGTCAAGTACCCGGAGATCTCGACGAGGATGGTGTCGGAGAAGGCGGCCCAGGTTGTGGCCACACAGGCCGACACCCTTCTCGCCGGCGACCTCGGCTGTCTCCTTAACATCGCCGGCTGGCTCACGCGCGAGGGCGCCGCCGTCAATGTGCGCCACGTGGCCGAAGTGCTCGCCGGCATGGTCGACGAAGCGGCCATCGGCAAGCCCGGCTGAGGCTCCGGCGATGGAGTCCACGACCGCGAGCTTCAAGGAGAACGCGCGCCGGGCGCTCGAGGATCCCACGCTCGGGCGGGCGCTCGAGGGGGTCAGGACGCGCTTCGTCGAGATGCGGCGCAAGGCGGCGGAGAGGCTCCCGGAGTTTGAGGCGCTAAGGGACGCCGCTCGGGACATCAAGGACCACACCCTCGCCCACCTCGACTACTACCTGGAGCGCTTCGAAGCCAAGGTTAGGGAGGAGGGTGGAGAGGTGCACTGGTGCCGCGACGCCGGTGAAGCCCGCGCGACGGTGCTCGAACTGTGCCGCGCCGCGGGCGCCAGGATGGTGAGCAAGGGCAAGACGATGGTAGGCGAGGAGGTCGGCCTCAACGAGCACCTCAAGGCCCACGGCGTCACCCCGATCGAGACCGACCTCGGCGAGTACATCATCCAGCTCGCCCACGAGCCTCCCAGCCACATCACCGCTCCCGCGGTGCACAAGACGCGGGAACAGGTGGCGGAGCTGTTCCTTGACCGCCATCACGGCGGCGACCGGTCGGCGCGGCTCGTCGACATTCGCGACCTCGTCGACGAGGCCCGACGGGTGTTGCGCGGGACGTACTTCGAGGCCGACGTCGGCATCACCGGCGCCAATTTCCTCGTCGCCGAGACGGGCTCCGTGGTGATCGTGACCAACGAGGGCAACGGGGATCTCACCCAGCTCCTGCCGCGGGTGCATATCGTTCTCGCGAGCCTGGAGAAGGTGGTGCCGACGCTCGAGGACACGGCGACGCTCTTGCGCGTGCTGGCGCGGTCGGCGACGGGGCAGGAGTTATCCGCCTACACGACCTTTGCGACCGGGCCTCGGCGGCAGGACGACCTCGACGGGCCCGAGTCGTTCCACGTGGTCCTCGTCGACAACGGCCGCTCCGAGGCCCTCGGAACCGAGTTCCGCGCCATCCTCAGATGCATCCGCTGCGGGGCCTGCCTCAACCACTGCCCGGTGTACGGGGTCGTGGGCGGCCACGCTTACGGCTGGGTCTACCAGGGGCCGATGGGGGCGGTGATGACGCCGCTCGTGCTCGGGATTGAGGCAGCGGGGCACCTACCCAACGCCTCCAGCTTCTGTGGGCGTTGCGAGGCCGTTTGTCCGGTCCGGATCCCCCTCCCCCGGCTTATGCGTCACTGGCGCGAGCGGGA
>JBHICW010000082.1:0-8277 GCA_046759785.1 Alphaproteobacteria bacterium | reverse complement strand
GGACAACCACGGACTATGAACCCTTCGCGGAAATGCCGGCTTAACCGGACCAATCTGTCCGCCGCATCCCGCAGCTTGCGACGGCCGGTCTGCCCGCTCCGTCGGTGGTCCGAATGAGGCTCTTCACCCTCGATCAGGACACGGTATTGAGGACGGCGGGGCGGCTGGGCGGCGCAGACCATAAAACCGTCCGGACCGCCATGCGCGGCCGGATGATCTGACGTGCGGGAGCGGCCGGCTCCCGGCGGAAGGCGCGCTTGGGCCTTGCCGGTAGACCGGATCTCGGCCATTCTTGCAGCGCCGATTCCGGCCGTGGAAGGGACCCGTGAACGACACGATCTTCGCCCCCGACGCCAAGTTCGAGCCCTACTGGTGGGAGGCCGCGCCGCGCCCCTCTCTTCCTGGGGTCGCCCTGCCCAAGAGCGTGGACGTGGCCGTCGTCGGGTCGGGCTTCACGGGACTGGCGGCGGCGCTCACCCTCGCCCGGGCGGGACGGAACGTGATCGTGTTCGAGGCGAGCGACCCCGGCTTTGGCGCCAGCTCGCGCAACGGCGGCATGGTGGGCGCGCACCTCAAAGGGAGCGTCTTCGACCTCATCGAGCGGTTCGGTCAGGAACGCGCGCTGGCGCTCTTGACCGAGGCGCAGGTGGCGCGGGAGCATGTCGCCCACTTCGTGGAGAGCGAGCAGATCGAATGCCACTTCCGGCGCACTGGGATGTTCGTCGGCGCCCACCGTCCCAGCCACTACGAAGAGATGGCTCGGGAGCTCGAGTTGCTGAAGAAGGAGATCGGTTACGAGGGCGAGATGGTGCCTCGGGCCGAGCAGCACAGGGAGATCGGCACCGACCTATACCACGGCGGGCGGGTCAATCTAAGGAACGCCGGGCTCCACCCGGCCCTTTACCACCAGGGGCTCTTGGAGCGGGTGTTGGCCGCGGGCGCGGCGGTGGCCGCGCGCACACCGGTCGGCGGGATCGCGAAGGAAGGGCGGGGCTTCGTCGTCGCCACGCCGCGGGGGAAGGTCAAGGCCGGCGACGTGATCGTGGCGACGAACGGTTACACCGGCAGCGTCACGCCCGACTTCCGCCGCCGCGTCATCCCCATCGGCAGCTACATCATCGCGACCGAGCCCCTTGATGCCACCGTCATGCAGAGGCTGATGCCGAAGGGCCGAATGCTCTCCGACACCAAGAGGATCCTCTACTACTACCGCCCCTCGCCCGACGGCACCCGGATCCTCTTCGGCGGGCGCGCGGCGGTCAACGAGACCGACGTGCGGGCGAGCGGCCGGCGGCTCCACCGCTTCATGACCCGCATCTACCCGGAGCTTGCCAGCGTCAAGATCACCCACTCGTGGACCGGATTCGTCGCCTTCACCTTCGACAAGCTGCCGCACACCGGGGTTCGCGACGGCATCCACTACGCCATGGGCTACTGCGGCTCGGGCGTCGCGATGGCCACCTATCTGGGCCACAAGACGGCGCTTCGCGTCCTGGGCTTGCCCGAGGCCGCGACGCCGCTCGAGAGCCTGGAGTTCCCGACGCGGCCGTTCTACACGGGCAACCCCTGGTTCCTGCCCTTGGTGGCGTTCTGCTACCGCTGGGCGGACCGGTTGGCCCGCTAAGCGAAGTAGGGGCGTCGGCGGGCCTTGATCTCCGGCGCTCCGGTGCCATCGTGCGAGGGGCCCCACGCCCACGTGACCATTTACGACGCCGTGCGCCTGTGAGAGAGTCGACCGCAGTGCAGAGTGTACAGGTCGAGGCAGGACGGTCGGGATTCTGAAAACGGACTGATATGCGGATAAGCAAACTTCCGAACGATGACCATTCTTGTGGGTGGTACCAGTCGCTGCCGCCCCCCGAACCCGCCCGGCGCCTGGAGGGTGATCAGAACGCCGACTGGGTGGTGCTCGGTGCCGGTTTCGCAGGTCTTGCTGCCGCGCGCCAGTTGGCGACTCTTCAGCCCCAGGCGCGCGTCGTTCTCATCGAAGCGCAGCGTGTCGGCTATGGTGCCTCGGGGCGCAATTCAGGTTTCATCATCGATTTGCCTCATAACATCGATTCCGCCGATATCGAAAACATCGAGCTGAACCAGCGCGTCATGCGGCTCAACCATGCCGCCATTGCGTATATTCAAGAGATCGTTCAAACGCACGGAATCGCCTGTGATTGGGGCAAGCGCGGCAAATTCCAGGCCGCGGTCGGCGACCGAGGCATGCTCTTCCTCGAGGCGTTCAAACGCGGGCTGGATGCCCTCGGAGTGAACTACGAGCTGCGCGAAACCGAGGCGCTAGCCAGAACCTTAGGCATGACGTATTACCGGGCGGCGGTCTACACGCCCGACTGTATCCTGATGCAGCCCGCGGCCTTGGTTCGCGGCCTAGCTGCGACGTTGCCCGAAAATGTCGATCTGCTCGAGGAATCGCCGGTCGAGGCCGTGCACTATGGTTCGCAGATTCGCCTCGAGTGTCCCGAAGGTAAGGTCGTCACCAAGAACCTGGTTCTCGCCACCAATGCTTTTACCGAGTCGTTCGGATTCCTCAGGGGCCGCCTCATCCCCGTGTTGGCTTTTGCTAGCTTGACGCGACCGTTGCGGGACGACGAGCAGACGGCCTTAGGCGGCGAAGCCGATTGGGGGCTCACACCAGCGGATCACATGGGGACGACGCTTCGGCGTACGCGCGACAACCGAATTTTGGTCCGCAACACGTTCCGTTTTACCGCCGACCTCAGCAGCACTGAGGGTGAGAGACGGAGGATGCGCGAGAATCATGAGGTGGCGCTCCGAGCCCGGTTTCCCATGCTGCCCGACGTGAATTTTGAATATACGTGGGGTGGCATTGTTTGCTTTTCGCGGAATTTTGCCCCGTTCTTCGGCCGGCTCGCGGCGAATGTTTTTGCAGCCGTGTGCCAGAACGCCGTCGGCGCCGCCAAAGGAACGATCTCAGGCAAGCTGGTGGCTGACCTCGCGGTCGGCGCCGACTCCGAGTTGCTGAGCGACATGCAGGCGTTCCCCCATCCGATCCGGAATCCGCCTCGACCCCTGCTCGCCATGGGCGTGACGATGAAGATCAACTGGGACCAGTGGCGCGCCGGCACGGAACGGTAAGCCCGATAAATCGAACTCTCTTGCCGGTTCACCTGGTCGAGATTTGTCTCGACCAGAACAGGGTTGGTAAGGTTGGATCGGCTAAGTCCTGCCTCGCTGAAGCTCGCCGGCCCGAGGTTTGCCTTTCGAATGCCCTACGAGCCGTCGGAACAGCGGGTTAGAACCTGCCCTTCCCCATAGGCCGGCGTTCCGACCGGACCGAAAAGAGGCTCGAAGGAGCACAGCACGCAAAATCTTTCCGGCGGGTTCGACGACCGGCCCAATGCGGCTCGCTTCCAGCGCGAAGAACCTCGTCGATTGCCGACACCCGGCGAGACGCGCCCACGTCCCCGGAGTTCGGCCGCATAGTGGGCTGGTGAGCCGCGCCGCGTTTTGCTACAAGGACGTTGAGGGGAGGTCGCGCCCGCGTCCAGGCGACCTGATCCCGCGGGGAAGCCAACGATGAAGACACATGCGCGCGTGGTTGTGATCGGCGGCGGCGTCGTCGGCTGTGGCGTGCTTTACCACCTCACGAAGATGGGCTGGTCCGACGTGGTGCTGGTCGAGAAAGCCGATCTCACCGAGGGCTCCACCTGGCACGCCGCCGGCCTCCTCCCGCTCTTCAACATGAGCTACAGCGTCGGTCAAATCCACAAATACAGCGTCGACCTGTACCAGCAACTCGAGGCCGAAACCGGCCAGTCGGTCGGCTTCCACAAGACCGGCAATCTGCGCCTAGCGACCAACAAGGAGCGCATGGACGAGTATTACAAGTACTGTGGCACGGCGAACACCATCGGCGTGCCGTTCGAAGTCATCACCCCGCAGGAGATCAAGGAGCTGTGGCCGCTATGCAACATCGAGGGCCTGGTCGGCGCCCTTTACCACCCGCATGACGGCCACGCCGCCCCCGCCGACGTAACGCAGGCTCTGGCCAAGGGCGCGCGCAACGGCGGCGCCGAAATCTATCGCCGGACGGAGGTTGTCGGGATCGAGCAGAAACCCAACGACGAGTGGGTGGTGAAGACCAACAAGGGCGACATCGCCTGCGAGCACGTGGTCATGGCCACCGGCGCCTGGGCGCGCCAGGTCGGCGCCATGGTCGGGCTCGACATTCCGACGATCTCGGTGGAGCACCAGTACATCGTAACCGAGGCGATCCCGGAGCTGGAGGAGAGACATAAAGCCGGTTTGCCGGAGCTCGCCGTCCTCCGCGAAAGCGACGCGTCGTACTACCTCAGGGAGGAACGCCTGGGCCTGATCCTCGGCCCCTACGAGAAAGGCGCAAAGGCGTGGGCGGTGGACGGCGTCCCGGAAGGCTTCGGCCGCGAGCTGCTGCCGCCGGACATCGACCGGCTCGAGCCGCACATCGAAGCGGCGATCAACCGGGTGCCGATCTTCGGCAAGGCCGGTGTCAAAGACTGCATCAACGGCCCGATCCCCTACACGCCGGATGGCAGCCCCTTGATCGGGCCTGCCTTCGGCCTCAAGAATTTCTGGCTTAACGAGGGCCACAGCTTCGGCATCACGGCCGCGGGGGGCGCCGGGAAGTTTCTGTGCGAGTGGATCGTCGAGGGCGAGTCCAGCCTCGACATGCTGGACGTCGACCCGCGCCGGTTCGGCGCCTATGCGAACCGGGCGTACATCAAGCTCAAGAACGAGGAGGCCTACGAACACGTCTTCATCATCCACTACCCGGACGAGGAGCGCCCCGCGTGCCGGCCGGCGAAGACCAGCCCGATTCACGACAAGCTCGCGGCGCACGGCGCCGTGTGGGGACAGCGCTATGGCTGGGAGCGGCCCAACTGGTTCGCGCCCGACGGCGTCGAGCCGAAGGATGTGTGGAGCTTCCGCCGCACCAACTATTTCGAGCCGGTTGGTCGCGAGTGCCGGTTGGTGCGCGAGCGCGTCGCGATCATCGACATCACCAGCTTCTCCAAATTTGAGGTTTCAGGCCCTGGGGCCGAGGAGTTCCTCGACCACATGGTCGCCAACGGCCTGCCGACGAAGGTGGGCCGTATCCACCTGACACACGCGCTGACGCCCTCCGGGGGTGTGCGGACCGAGTTCACGATCACGCGGCTGGGGCCCGACCGCTTCTACCTCATTAGCTCGGGTGCGGCCGAGCGGTACGACCATGACTTGCTGCTTAAGAATCTGCCTGACGACGGCGGCGTCACCGTCGACAACATCACCACAAGTCACGGCGTCTTGGTGCTGGTGGGCCCACGGGCGCGCGACGTGCTCTCAAAGCTTACCGACGCCGACCTCTCGAACGGCGCGTTCCCGTGGCTTACGGCACAGGAGATCATGGTGGGCCTCGCCCCGGTCCGCGCCATGCGCGTGAACTTCGTCGGCGAGCTCGGCTGGGAGCTTCACCACCCGATCGAATTCCAGAGCCACATCTTCGACGCCATGATGGCGGCCGGCGAGGAGTTCGGCATCGGCTTGTGCGGGATGCGCGCGATGGACTCGCTCCGAGTCGAGAAGTCTTACCGCATGTGGGGCCAAGACTTGACGACCGAGTACTCGGCGTTCGAGGCCGGACTGGATCGCTTCGTCCGCCTCAACAAGGGTGATTTCGTCGGTCGCGATGCCCTGGTCGAGCAGCAGCAGGAAGGGGTGCCGCAGCGCTTCGTCACCCTCACCGTCGACGCCGTCGATGCCGACCCGCTCGGCAACGAGCCCTTGTATCGACGCGATCGGATGGTCGGCCGCGCCACCTCGGGCG
The DNA here is from genome assembly GCA_046759785.1 of Alphaproteobacteria bacterium. Taxonomy (GTDB): domain Bacteria; phylum Pseudomonadota; class Alphaproteobacteria; order JBHICW01; family JBHICW01; genus JBHICW01. Next base: position 2,459 of record JBHICW010000082.1, on the reverse strand, counting down.
CCTACGGGCGCGCGGTCCGGAGGAGCCTCGCGCTCGCCTACGTCCAGCCCGACGTCGCGGAGCGCGGCACGGCGCTCGAGATCGAAATTTTGGGCGACAGGCGCGCCGCGACGGTGGTCGAACCGTCGCCCTACGACCCCACGAACGCCCGGCTTAGGGCGTGAGCCCGGCGGACCTTGTGCGGCGCCCGGACCGGCTGCAACGTGTCCGTTCACCGTCCGCCTTGCCGCCCGTCGGTCTGATCCCGGCCGAGGCAAGGGGCTGGCTTGGCGTTGGGCCGCGACCGAAATTGAGACCGGTAAGGGCCGTGTTCACGTGAGCCTCGAGCTCGAAGAGGCCGCCCGCGCCGTTTACGAGGATCTCGTCGGGGAAGAGATCGTGAGGCCCGCCGGCCGGAACGGGGAGCACTGAGTAGGAGACGATTCGATGGACGGCCCTGACCGCACGCTTCTTGCCCGCAGGACACCAGGCGCCCCTCTCGAGGACCACGGCAAGCAGATCGACATGGTGCGCCTTCGCGCCTACCGCCTCAGGCGGCTCCAGGAGCAGCTTCGGGAGCGGGACTACGGGGCCTGCGTCCTCTTCGACCCGATCAACATCCGCTACGCCACCGGCAGCCGGAACATGCAGGTGTGGTGCCTTCACAACGCGGCCCGCTATGCCTTCGTTCCGGCGGAGGGGAGGACCGTTCTGTTCGAGTTCCACGGCATCACTCATACGGCCGATGGGCTCGAGATCATCGACGAGGTCCGCCCGGCCACGTCCTGGTACTTCTTCGCCGCCGGGAACCGGATCGCGGAAAAGGCGCGCCAGTGGGCGGCGGAGGTCGCGGAGCTCATGCGCGAGCGCTGCGGCGGCAACCGTCGCCTGGCGCTCGACCACGCCGATCCCGCCGGGGCGCGGGCGCTGGAGGCTCTAGGAATCGAGGTGTTCGGCGGGCAGGAACCGTGCGAGCGGGCGCGGGCGATCAAGTCGGCGGACGAGATCGCCTGCATGAGTGTGACCATCTCCGTCTGCGAGGCGGGCATGGCCCGCATGCGCGAGGCCTTGAGGCCCGGGGTGACGGAGAACCAGCTCTGGGCGCTCCTGCACGAGACCAACATCGCCAACGGGGGCGAGTGGATCGAGACCCGGCTCCTCTCCTCCGGGAGCCGCACCAATCCCTGGTTCCAGGAGTCGAGCGACCGCACCATCCGGGCCGGCGAGCTCGTGGCCTTCGACACCGACCTCATCGGCCCGTTCGGGTACTGTGCCGACATCTCGCGCACCTTCTTCTGCGAGCCGGGCCGGCCCAGCGAGGCGCAGCGCCGGCTTTACGCCGCGGCGTACGAGCATCTCCAGCGCAACGTCGAGCTCGTCCGCCCGGGCATGAGCCTCCGCGAGTACGTCGAGAAGAGCGACCGGCTGCCCGATATCTACGCCGCCAACCGCTACCCGGTCGTCATGCACGGGGTGGGGATGTGCGACGAGTGGCCCGACGCCCCCTATCCGCAGGATTGGGAGCGCTCAGGCTATGAGGGCGTCATCGAGGAGGGCATGACGCTCTGCGTCGAGAGCTACATCGGCGAGGAGGGCGGCGCCGAGGGGGTGAAGCTCGAGGACCAGGTGCTCGTCACCGCCGACGGCGTCCAGCGCCTGTCCACCTTCCCCTTCGAGGACGTTCTTTTGCGGTGAGCAAATCCGGGCCGCGCCCCGACGCGCTCCGGCCAGTTGAGCCACGCGTCCCGTACCTCGCGCGCGAACCTGAACGCATGCGCGATCGCTCGCGCCCGGTCGATGAGCTCGCCCTTCAGGCGCTGAAGCTTGATGCGCGCGGTCTGGACCTTGAGGACCTCGTTCGCCGTGCGCGCCTCCATGAACGTCATGCCGCTGCCCGCGGGGCGTTGCCCGCTCTCCTGCAGCGTCTCGCGCGCGGCCTCGACGGCGGCCTTTGGCACCGCCTTCCGCCTTTCCTTCGCCCGCCGAAGCGGGCTTCGCGAAGGCGGGTTTCTCCGCTTGGCGACGCTGGTGTTGGCCTTCCAGGCGGCGTCGGCCCTCGCGGGGTCGATGGTGCCGTCGGGCTCCGTGGCGATACGCCCCGTCTTAAGCGCCTTGCGGACCGTCGACTCGTCGACTCCCCGGCGGCGGGCATAGGCCCGGATCGAGACTCCCATGTCACACCTTCATCTGCGCACCGCGGCCCCAGGTGCGCACCTCCGCCCAAGGTGCGCACGACATGCACCCGCCAAAGGCCGCAGTTCTCCCATGCTTTCAGCCGTTCAAGGTGCGGACCCGGGTGCGGACCGCGGACCCAAATTCGAGCCCCAACCCTAGAATTGCATCACACCCAGCCCGCCCTCATAGGTTGGAGCCTGGAAAGGACCCCCAATTCGAGTAGAGTCCCAGTTTGACCAATTTCGGCTTCGTGCCAAGACCAGTCATTGACAGACCCCGAGTCACAAGCCGTGAACTTCGCATGA
>JBHICW010000081.1:0-8289 GCA_046759785.1 Alphaproteobacteria bacterium | reverse complement strand
GCGCTCACCCGCCGCCCGAGGCCGCCTTCGGCTTCGCCTCCGGGGCGAGGCGAAGGTGGAGCTCGCGGAGCTGCTCCGCCGAGACCGGGGCCGGCGCCCCCATCATGAGGTCCTCGGCCCGCTGGTTCATGGGAAAGGCGATGACCTCGCGGATGTTCGGCTCGTCCGCCAAGAGCATCACGATCCGGTCGAGCCCCGGCGCGATGCCGCCGTGCGGGGGCATGCCGTAGGTGAAGGCGCTCAAGAGGGCGCCGAAGCGGCTCTCGACCTCCTCCCGGCCATACCCGGCGATCGCGAAGGCCTTGAACATGACCTCGGGCAGGTGGTTGCGGATGGCGCCGCTCGACAGCTCGACGCCGTTGCAGACGATGTCGTACTGGTGGGCCAGGATCGTGAGCGGATCCTCGGTCATGAGCGCCTCGAGACCGCCCCGGGGCATGGAGAACGGGTTATGGCTGAACTCGATCGCCCCTGTGTCCTCGTTGACCTCGTACATCGGGTAGTCGACGATCCAGCAGAAGCGGTAGGCGTCCTTCTCCACCAGCCCGAGCTCCGCGCCGAGCCTGTCGCGGACCCGTGCCGCAAGCTGGGCTGCGGCCTTGACCTTGTCGCAGCTGAAAAAGACCGCGTCGCCGTCGCCGATGGAAGCTGCCTCCTTGATCGCGCCGAGGCGCCCGTGGTCGAGGAACTTGGCGATCGGGCCCTGGCCGCCGCCGTCCGCGAACACGATGTAGGCCAGACCGGGCGCGCCGAGCTCCTGGGCAAAGGCGATCATGCCGTCGAAGAAGCTCCTCGGCCGCCCTCCGGCGCCGGGGGCCGGGATCGCGCGGACCACGCCGCCCGCCGCCACGCCCTTGCGGAAGATGGCGAACTCGGAGTCGCGGAAGACCTCGGTGACGTCAGAGATCACGAGCGGGTTCCGCAAATCCGGCTTGTCCGTGCCGTACTTGAGCATCGTCGCGCGGTAGGGGATGCGGGGAAAGGGCAGGCTTGTGACGGTGCGGTCCGAGAACTCGCTGAACACGCCGTGCATCACCGGTTCGACCGCGGCGAACACGTCCTCCTCCTCGACGAAGGCCATCTCGATGTCGAGCTGGTAGAACTCGCCCGGGGAGCGGTCGGCGCGGGCGTCCTCGTCGCGGAAGCAGGGCGCGATCTGGAAGTACCTGTCGAAGCCTGCCGCCATCAAGAGCTGCTTGAACTGCTGGGGCGCCTGGGGCAGCGCGTAGAATGAGCCCGATTGCAGCCGGCTCGGCACCAGGTAGTCGCGCGCCCCTTCCGGGGAGCTCGCCGTCAAGATCGGGGTCTGGAACTCCGTGAACCCCTGCTCGATCATGCGCCGGCGGATGCTGGCGATGATGCGCGACCGGAGCATGACGTTGCGGTGCATCTTGTCGCGCCGGAGGTCGAGGAATCGGTACTTGAGGCGGATGTCCTCCGCCCACTCCTGGTCGCTGTGGACCGGCAGCGGCAGCGACTCGGCGGCGGCGAGGACCGCCATCGCGTCGATCCTGAGCTCGACCTCGCCGGTGGCGACTTTGGGATTGAGCGTCTCTTCCGTGCGGGCGACGACCTTGCCGGTCATGGTCACGACGCTCTCCGGGCGCAGCGCCTCCACCTTCGCGAAGTTGGGACTCTGCGTGTCGATGACGCACTGGGTAATGCCATAGTGGTCGCGCAAGTCGACGAACAAGAGGTTGCCGTGGTCGCGCTTCCGCTGCACCCAGCCCGAAAGGCGCACCGTCTCTCCGACGTGATCGCGTCTCAGGTCACCGCAGGTATGGGTTCGGTAACGGTGCATGAGCGAGCCTCCGACCTCGGCACATGGCCCGGCCCGTCGCGAGGGCGGCGTGAGCGTGGTGCGGAGAAGCGCACAGGTCCGCGCATCTTGTCAAGGACCGCAGGCCGGCTGGCGATGGCGGCTGCCGGGCGGCGCCCCGGAAGACGCCGGGCAGGGAAGCGGCGGCCTCATAAAGGTGGTATAGCTCTCGCCGATGACCCTCATCACGGAAACGGGTGAACTTGCACGGCTGTGCGATCGCCGGAAGCGGCAACCCTTCGTCGCCGTGGATACGGAGTTCATGCGCGAGCGGACCTTCTGGCCCAAGCTCTGTCTCATCCAGCTCGCGGGGGACAATGAGGCGGCCGCGATCGACCCCCTCGCGGATGGTCTCGACCTCGGCCCCTTGTTGCGACTGCTGGTCGAGCCCGGCGTGGTCAAGGTCTTCCACGCCGCGCGTCAGGACATCGAGATCTTCCACCGGCTGAGCGACCGGGTTCCGGCCCCTCTGTTCGACACCCAGATCGCGGCGATGGTCTGCGGCTTCGGGGAGTCCGTGGCATACGACACCCTGGTGAGCAGGCTTACAGGGGTGAAGCTCGACAAGACGCTCCGGTTCACCGACTGGTCCCGCCGGCCGCTCACCGAGAGCCAGGTGGCTTATGCTCTCGCCGACGTGGTCCACCTCCCCGCCATCTACCGCAAGCTCGCCCGCCGGCTCGACGAGACCGGCCGGCGGGCCTGGCTGGCCGAGGAGATGGCCGGCCTCACCGATCCCCGCGTCTACGAGACGCGACCGCAGGACGCCTGGCTCAGGCTCAAGACCCGCAGCGACAAGCCGCGGTTCCTGGCCGTGCTCCGCGAACTCGCCGCCTGGCGAGAGCGCGAGGCCCAAGCCCGCGACGTGCCCCGCAACAGGGTGCTCCGCGACGAGGCCCTCGTCACGATCGCCGCCCACGCGCCGACCACAGCCGCGGAGCTGGCCCGAACCCGCCTTCTGCGCCGGGGACTGGCCGAAGGGGCCACGGGCCGGCAGATCCTCAGGGCGGTCGTCCGCGGGCAAGCGGTGCCCGAGGCCGAATGCCCGCGCTTCTCCAAGCCTCCGAGGCCCAAGGTGGCGCCAGGCGCGGTGGCGGACCTCCTCAAGGTGCTCCTCAAGCTCAAGTGCGACGAGCACGGCGTCGCAAGCAAGCTCGTCGCCAGCGCGGCGGACCTCGATCGCCTCGCCGTGGAGGCGGAGCCGGACATCCCCGCGCTCGAGGGCTGGCGCAGAGAGATCTTCGGCAACGACGCCCTCACCCTCAAGGCGGGGCGCCTGGCGCTCGCCGCCGACGGCAAGAAGATCCGGCTGGTGCCGCTCGGGTCGGACGAGGGCCGGGATCACCCGGCCGCGTCGACGGCGACGGTCACCCCCCGACGCCCGACCGCCCGGCACGGCTCGTCGAAACGGCGCTGAGCCGCGTCGCCGTCGTGGCGGCGCCGGGACCGGCCGACCCGAGCAGGACGGCATCGTAGCGGAGCCTCAAGGGCGTCTGAGCGAGCGGGCCCGGTGCGCCTGTCGGGAGGGTGCAATCCAGCCCCAGCGGGCCGACGAGGGTGCACCGAAGAGCGTTGCTCGACTCCACGGCTAGAACGTCCCCGGATACGACCCCCCGTCGATGAGCAGGTTCTGGCCGGTGATGTAGCCGGCCTGCGCGCTGCATAGGAAAGCACAGGCCTCGCCGAACTCACGGGGATCGCCGAACCGCCCCGCCGAGTTCGCCTGCTGTCGCCGTTCGACGAGCTCCTCGGCGGGGACGCCTGTCACCCGCGCCGCCTCCTCGAAGTTCTCTCGCAGCTGGTCGGTGTCGAACGGGCCGGGCAGGAGGTTGTTGATCGTGACGTTGTACGACACCGTCTGGCGCGCCAGGCCGGCAACGAAACCGGTGAGCCCGGACCGCGCCCCGTTGGACAGGCCCAGCCGCTCGATCGGCGCCTTCACCGCGCTCGAGGTGATGTTCACGATGCGCCCGAAGCGGCGGGCGATCATGCCGTCGACTGTGGCCTGGATGAGCGCGATGGCCGTGAGCATGTTGGCGTCCAACGCCCTGATCCAGTCCTCCCGGCCCCAGTCGCGGAAATCGCCCGGCGGCGGTCCGCCCGCGTTGTTCACCAGGATGTCCGCTTCGGGGCACGCCTCGAGCACCGCGGCGCGCCCCTCCTCGGTCGCGATGTCGCCAGCGACCGCAGTCACGTGAGCCCCTGTGGCCGCCCGGATCTCTTCGGCCGTGGCCTCGAGGACGTCCCGCCGCCGCGCGTTGATGGTGACCGCCGCCCCTTCGCGCGCGAGGCAAGAGGCACAGGCCTGCCCCAAGCCCAGACTGGAGGCGCACACGATCGCTTTCTTTCCGGCGAGGCCCAGGTCCATGTCATCACTCCCGTTGTCCCCGGTCGGTCTCCTTAAGCACGCGTCGCGCCAGCGGCACGGTGATATTGCGCCGTTCGGCCAGCGCCGCGTGATCGAGCGCGTCCACGACCCGGCGCGCGGCCTCGAACGACCGCTCCATGCGGGCGACGAGAAAGGTGAGCACCTCGGGGTCGACACGAAGCTGGCGGTCCGCAAACTGCTTCAGCAGCACCGCGGCGATGAGAGGATCGTCGGGCGGCAGCACCGCGACCGCGGGCAAGGCAACAAGCCGGGAGCGCAAGTCCGGAAGGTGGACCGTCCAGCGCGCCGGCGGACGGCGGCCCGTGAGCAAGAGGTGGCCGCCGCGCGCGACGAGTGCGTTATAGAGGTGGAGCAGGGCAGGCTCGTCCACGCCCTCCTCGACGTCCTCGACCACGGCGCCCCGCGCCGACCCTAGAAGGACGGCGGGATCCCCCGCCCGCACCGCGCCCGCCTCGACAAAGCAGGCGCCGCTCTTCGCACGCCAGACGTGGGCGAGGTGGGTCTTCCCGCACCCCGCCGGTCCGTAAACAACGAGCCCCGGCCCCGGCCAGTCGGGCCAGCGGTCGAGCCAGCCGACCGCTTCCTCATTGGTGGGGGCGACGAGAAAGTCGTCGGCTTCCAGTGCGGGTCGGTACCCGAGATCGAGAGCGAGCTGCGCGGCCTCGCTCACCGGTCGCCCCCCTCGAGGCCGTCGTCTCCGCTGGTTCCGAGGTATAGGGGGCTCGCCAGGTACCTGGAAAGAGCGAATCGTACCACCACCCCAATCACGGCGGCCGTCGGGACCGCCAGGAGCACGCCCACGAAACCGAAGAGTGAAGCCCCTGCAAGAATGGCGAAAAGGACCCAGACGGGATGGAGCCCCACGCGCTTTCCCACCAGACGGGGCGTGAGCACGTAGCCCTCGAGAACCTGCCCGCCCGCGAAGACGGCGACGACCAGGACGATTGTGACCGCTTCGTCGAACTGCAGGAAGGCCAGCACCAAGCTCACGGTGATCCCGGTGAGCGAGCCCACGTAAGGGATGAACGAGAGCAGCCCGGCCGCGAGCCCCACGACCAGCCCGAACTCAAGGCCGACCAGCGACAGGCCGCCGCCGTAATAGGCGGCAAGGATGAGGCAGACCAGCACTTGACCCCGGGCGAAGCCGGCGAGCCTCTGGTCGATCAGGCGGAGCTGCTCGCGGATCACGTCGGCGTGCTGTCGCGGCAGCCACCCGTTGACTCTCTCCACGAACCTGTCCCAGTCACGCAGCAGATAGAACGCGACCACCGGGGTGATCACCAACAGGGCGAGCAGCTGAACGACGGCAAGGCCGGAGCGCCACAGGCCCTCAATCAGCCCGGCTAGCCAGCCGACCGCGGTTTCGGAAAAGCCGCCCACGGCCTCCTGGACCCTTTCCACGTCCTCGGGACGCAGCGTCGCCAGCAGCCCCTCGGCGACGGGCATGAGCTCAGCGCGCAGGGCCTCCACATAAGCCGGCATGCGGGCGACGAAGGCCACCAGCTGCTCCTGAATGAGAGGCAGGAGGAAGAACGCGCCAAGGCCGACCACCACGAAAAACGCCAACGTGATCACCGCGGTCGCCACCGTGCGCGACAGACCCCACGATTCCAGGCGGTCGGCGACAGGATCCAGGAAGTAGGCGACCGCCATCCCGGCGACAAAGGGGACCAGGACGCTGCCGAGAAGATAGACGACAAGCAGGAAGACCGCGAGCAGGCCGAGCCACACCCACAGCTGACGCCGGACTGCGTTCACGGATTCTCTATGCCTGAGGCGCGACGGCTCCACTCGACCAGATAGGCCGCCCCGGAAAGGACCGTGGTCGCCGCGACGACGTAGGTGAGCAAGTTAGTGACGATCTCGATCCCGACCCCGAGGCCGAGCTCAGCCAGCATCAGGCCGGCGAGCGCGGCTTGCGCGGCCGTGTTCACCTTGCTGATGAGGAAGGGCTGGACCTTAAGCGAATGGGTCACGGTGTGGACGAGAAGCGCCCCACCGACGATGAGCAGGTCACGGAAGACAACCAGGATCACGAGCCAGAGTGCAAAGTAGCCCTGCTGGCCGAGGGTCACGTAGACTCCTACCAGCAAGGCCTTGTCCGCGATGGGGTCGAGGTAGGCGCCCAGCACCGTGGCCGCGTTGAACCGCTTGGCGATGAAGCCATCGAGGGCGTCGGAGACGCCGGCGGCAACGAACAGCCAGAAGGCGGTGGTAAGCTCTCCGGTGAGAATGAGCCATACGATCACCGGCGCCGCAAGCAACCGCGCCAGGCTGAGGAGATTGGGGAGATTCACTCCGTCACCGAATCGCTGCCGCGGGCCGCCCCCTGCTCGTCCGCGGGCCTTTTGCCCGCGCTCCCGCGTTTGCGCACAATCCACACATCCCGTTCCCGAAGCAACTCAAGATCGCTTTGCGCGAGCGCGGTCTTGAGCCGCTCGGCGTCGCCGAGATAGTGGAGGATGACGCGGGCGAAGGTGGGCGAGAGCGCCGCGAGCCGAACCCTGCGCACCTGCGCCGGTTCGGCCAGCCGGCGGCGGATGTCGAGCCACGCCTGGAAGCTGGCGAGGGGGATTTCGATCTCCAGAGTCGCCTGCCGGTCGAACCGCAGAAGGTTAGCTTCCTTCCAGGTCTCCTCGAGCTGCTTGCGGCTAACCCGCGCGGCGGTGGCAAGGAGGCTCCCCAGGGTGTCTTCCCTCCCGGCGCCGTAACGGCCGCCGCTGATTTCCAACCGATCGGTCCCGTACCGCTGGAGCGTCACCTGGAGAATCGGCATGTTGAACAGAGGATCCGTCTGCAGCCGGGCGATGGCGACGACGGTCGCCCCTGCCCCGTAGCGCGCCGCAATCGCGGCCAGGCGCTCCGCATCACCCGCCAAGGCCGCCTGTGCGCCGATGTCGCCCATGTCGGCGAGGTCCCCGAGTGGAACGACGACCGGGACCAGACCGTCCAGCGGAGGAAGGTCTCCCCAGGCGAGACGCCACGCGTTGGCGTCCTCCCACAGGATGACGTTCCCGCGTGCCTGGTAGACGGGCAGGACGAGAATGGGTCGGCTGCGCGTCTCGGCGAACGGTACGGCCGACGCGCGGAGCAGACGCCGGATCGGTTCTGGCTTGAAGCGAAATGTTAAGAAGGCTCTATAACGGTCTGGAGCGACACGTTCTTCATCGACCTCGAAGCCCCGAACGAGTTCGGTGATCTCCTCGTCCGTTAGGGTCGGCAGGTGTGGCACCTGGGAGTCCGGCACCAGACGTCGGAAGAGACGTCCCACGGCCTGTCGCTGTCCGTCGGCGAGGGCTGCCGCGCGGGCCAGCTGAGCGTCGCTCGCCGTGGCGTCAACCGGGACATCCGCGATGGCGAAGACTTCCTCCTCCGTCGCTGCACCGGCCCGGCCCAGGACGGCGAGAAGGACAAGGCCCAGGGCCGCCGCGAGCCCGCCGCCCCGTGGCGCGCCGCGTGGGAGGAGCATTGCAAACGGCCCCCGATAAAGTATCTTCGCTCCCGAGGTTCGCCACACTATATCGGACCGGGCGGGCGAGAGCGAGGGTCCCATCGCGCCAACCACATACAGGAACGCGGGGGTCGATATCGACGCTGGCGCGGCGTTGGTCGAGGCGATAAAGCCGCTGGCCCGCGCCACCGCCCGCCCGGGCTCAGAGGGATCGCTCGGCGGCTTCGGGGGTCTATTCGACCTCAAGGCCGCGGGCTTCAAGGACCCGGTTCTGGTCGCTGCGACCGACGGCGTGGGGACCAAGCTGAAGATCGCATCCGCCGTCGATAGATACGAGACGATCGGCATCGACCTCGTCGCCATGTGCGTGAACGACGTCGTCGCCCAGGGGGCCGAGCCGCTCCTGTTTCTCGACTACGTCGCGACAGGCAGAATCGAGGTCGAAACCGCGCACCGGGTCGTGAGTGGCATCGCCGAGGGCTGCCGCCAGGCCGGTTGCACCCTGATCGGCGGCGAGACCGCGGAGATGCCGGGGATGTATGGTCCCGGTGACTACGAGCTGGTGGGCTTCGCGGTTGGTGCCGCCGAGCGCGGCCGGCTCCTCACCGGCGAAACCGTGGCCGCCGGCGA
>JBHICW010000080.1:0-8396 GCA_046759785.1 Alphaproteobacteria bacterium | reverse complement strand
GACCTCGCCCGCGGGGCTGGGCGGTGCATGGCGCCGGAACGGCCCGTGGGCGGAGAGGGCCGCGATCTCGACGTCCACCTCCGCGCGTTCGCGCCTTAAGAACTCGGCCACGGCTTGCCCCAGGCCCGGATGGCGGATCCAGTGGGCGCTGTAGGTCGGCCGGGGCAGGTAGCCGCGTTGAAGCTTGTGCGGTCCCTGCGCCCCCGCCTCGACCCGCTTGAGCCCGCGGGCGATCGCGAACTCGATGGCCTGGTAGTAGCAAGCCTCGAAGTGGAGGAACCTGTGGTCCTCGATGCACCCCCAGTAGCGGCCGTAAAGGGTGTCGGTCCCGATGAAGTTGAGGGCGCCGGCCACGTACCGACCGTCGCGCGAGGCCATCATGAGCGCGATCCTCTCGCGCATGGTCCGAGCGATGCGGTCGAAGAAGTCTCGGGTAAGATACGGATACCCCCACTTGCGCTCGCCGGTCTCCATGTAGAACCGGTAGAAGGCGTCCCAGTGCTCCGGCCTGAGCGCGTCGCCCGTGAGGGTCTCGAGTCTGACGCCGGCGCTCACCGCCTCGTGCCGCTCCCTCCGGATGACCTTGCGCTTGCGTGAGGCAAGGTCGGCGAGGAAGTCGTCGAAGCTCCCGTAGCCCCGGTTCTCCCAGTTGAACTGGAGCCCGGTGCGGAGCAGAAGGCCGGCCTCCCCCAGGCGCCGCCATTCCTTCTCGGTGGGGAAGGTGATGTGAAGCGACGACACCCCCTCGTTCCGGGCCGTTTCCAATGAGGCGGCGAGGAGACGCCGTTCCACCTCTATCCCGTCGACGTCGGGCCTGACCAAGAGCCGGGGTCCCGTCACCGGGGTGAAGGGAACGGCGACCTGGAGCTTCGGATAGTAGCGTCCTCCCGCCCGCTCGAACGCGTCGGCCCAGGCGTGGTCGAAGACGTACTCGCCGTAAGAGTGGGCCTTGAGGTACATGGGCACGGCGCCCACCACGCCCCCGGCCTCGTCCTCGAGCACCAGGTGCCGCGGCGCCCAACCCGTTGCCGGCGCCACCGAGCCGCTATGCTCCAGCGCCTCGAGGAAGGCGTGGCTCACGAACGGGTTGTCATCGCCGGCACAGGCGTCCCACGCTTGAGCGTCCACCCCGTCGATGCCCTCGATCACCCGCGCCGGGAGGGTGACCGGTGCTCTCTCACCCATGCGAGCTCACCCGACGGGCCACGGCGCGAGCCGATTGGGGCGGGCTCCGGTCACTCCGGGACCGGGGAGCGCCTATCGCTCCGGACCTTGCGCGTCCGCCTCGAGCGGCGGCCGGGATGCGGGCTGGAGTCGGCGGAACCATGCGCGACCCCTTCACGGTGGACGGCCGTGAGCAATCTTAGCGCAAAGGGCAGGGCGGGACGAAGCGTGTGTGAGGTCCGCCGGCGCGCCGTCAGCCCACTGCCCCTCCACCGGCGCGGGCTCAGTCCTCGAGCGGCCCGAAGGCCGAGATGTCGCGGATGTCGGTCTTGACGTGGATGAGCGAGGGGCCGTCATGGGCGAGGGCGCCGTCCAGCGCCTCGGCGACATCGGCCGTCCGCGCGACCGACCAGGCCGGGACCCCGAACGCCCGTCCGAGCGCCGCGAAATCAGGGCTCGTGAGCTCTGTCCCGTACCAGCCCTCCTTCCCGCCGCGCTGGTGCTGGTGCATGAGGATCGTCCCGTAGGCCTGGTTGTCGCAGACGATCACCGTTACGGCCAGGCGCTCGTGGACCGCGGTCATGAGCTCCTGCCCGGTCATGAGGAAGCCGCCGTCGCCCACGAAGGCGATGACCCGCGCCTCGGGGCGCGCGAGCTTGGCGCCCACGGCGGCGGGGACCGCGTACCCCATGGCGCCCGCCATCGGGCCGGCCTGGCTCCGCGGCCGCCGGTAGAGGAAATGCCGGTGGACCCAGCTGGCGAAGTTGCCGGCGTCGTTGGTGAGAACGTGGTCCTCGGGCAGCCGCACCTTAAGCCCTTTGACGAGTTCCGCGAGGTCCACCGGGCCGTGGGGCCGCCCCCCCTCTTCGGCGAACGCGCACAGCGCCCGGTGGTGCTTCCCGCGCCAGACGGGTCTCTCTGAGGGCGGCGGTCCCTTGAGGGCTTCTTTGAGGGCCCTGAGCGTCGGCCCCACGTCCGCGGCCAGCGCCACGTCGGCCGGGTGGCAGCGGCCGAGGACCGCCGGGTCCACGTGGATGTGGATCAGCTTCTGGTCGGGCCGCAGCAGGGTGAAGTCTTCGGTTGTGATCCCGTCGAGGCGGGCGCCCACCGCCACGACCAGGTCGCATTCCTGCCACGCCTCGACCTGGAAGGGCGCGCGGCCCAGCCCCAGGTGGCCGAGATAGGCGGGATGGTCGTTGGGGAAGGTGTCCTGCCGGCGGAAGGCGGCAAAGACGGCGGCGCCGGACGCCTCGACGAAGGCGATGAGCTCGGCGTGCGCGCCCTCGAAGGCGACGAGCTCTCCGGCGATGACCGCCGGTCGGCTCGCCGCCCTAATGAGGCGTGCCGCCTCCTCGACCGACGCCGCGTCGGGAGGAGTGGTCGGGCGCGCGACCGGCGGCGGGATCATAGGCTCGCCTGCCTCGCCCTCGGTGACGTCCTCGGGCAGCACCACCGCCACCGGGCCGGGGCGGCACGCCACGGCCAGCGAGAGGGCCCCCGCGACCGCGGCGGGGAGTTCTGCGGGCGTCGTGGGTTCCACGACCGCCTTGGCGATCGCTCCGTACATCCGCCGGTAGTCGATCTCCTGGAAGGCCTCCCACCCCGTCTGCACCGTCGGCACCTGGCCGATGAAGAGCACGAGGGGGGTGGAATCCTGCGCCGCGGTGTGCATGCCGATCGCCGCGTTCGTGGCCCCCGGCCCGCGCGTGACAAAGACGATCCCCGGCTTGCCGCTGAGCTTCGCGTACGCCTCGGCGGCGAAGGCGGCGCCCGCTTCGTGGCGGTTGGTGACGAGGCGCAGGCGGTTCCGGGCCCCCCTGAGCGCCTCGAGGACGGCGAGGTAGCTCTCGCCCGGCACGCAAAAGGCCGTGTCCACCCCATGGTCGACCAAGGTGGCGACGAGCGCCTCGGCCCCGTTCATGGGTGCCGCCCTTTCGCCTCACGCGATCTCGAAGATCGCGTCCACCTCGACGCTGATGTCCAAAGGAAGGGCGGGCGCGCCGACGGCGAAGCGGGCGTGTCGGCCCTTGTCCCCAAATACATCGATCATGAGGTCAGAGGCACCGTTGATCACCTTTGGATGGTCGGTAAAGCCGCCGGCGCAGCTGACAAAGCCCCCCAACTTCACGCAACGAGTGATCCGGTCCAGGTCGCTCCCGCAGGCCTCCTTGACATGGGCGAGAATGTTCAACCCACACATGCGCGCCGCCGCTCGGCCCTCCTCAAGCGAGCGGACCTCGCCAACTCTGCCTTGGAACTTGATCTCACCGTTCCACATTGGTCCCTGTCCGGCGACGAACACCAGGTTCCCGGTCACCACGTACGGGACGTAGCTCGCGACGGGCGCCGCGGGCTTCGGGAGCTCGATGTTGAGTTCGGCGAGCCGCTCTTCGACGGTACCGGTCATGGGCCTGGCCTCCTCTTTTGTTGTTGGGGAACCTTGCGGTTGGAGGCCGGTGTCTAAGGGGTTTGCGCGCCGCTGTCAAACGCGGCTCTGTCCTCGCGGGCCGGACGGCGCCTCGCGCCGGGGACGCCTTTTCGCTGGCTGCTTTCTGTTCACCTAAACACCGAGCATCGCGGTCGGCCGCGCTGAGCCGCGCCCCGTCGTCCTTTGTCAACGGCGCTTCCACCGCCTCCAGAAACCGCGGTGTAAGGAAGACGACGGCGTTTCCAATCATGGCGCCCGTGTGGTGAGTTGACGGACGACGGGCGCCGGCCCATGTTAGGGCGAGGTCCCGGGATCCGCCAACACGTCCGTCTGAGTCCGCGATGAGCCCCTTGTCCCTCGCTTTGACCCGTCGTCTGCTGCCGGGGGCCCTTATGCTGCTCTTCGCCGTTCCGGCGGTTGGGGGGAAGGCGGCCGCCGACATCCTCCCGCACAGGGCGATATACAACATGAGCCTGCTCGCCGCCTCAGGCGGCAGCGGCATCGCAACCTTGAGCGGCAGGATGATGCTGGAGTGGGCCGACGTCTGCGACGGTTGGACCGTCCAGCAGCGTCTTCTGTTGCGGATTCGCGACAAGCAGGGGCGTGAGTTCGAGTCATACTCGAGCTTCGTGACTTGGGAGTCGAAGGACGGGAGCCGCTATCGCTTCGACCAGCAGACCTGGAGGGACGGGAGGCGCATCGAAGAGCTCAGGGGTCACGCCGAACGCACGGGGACGGCGCGCGCCGGCATGGCTTACCTCACCAAGCCCGAGGCGCGGGAGCTGCCCCTGCCCGAGGGCACGATGTTTCCGTCCGAACACACCTTGCTCGTGATTGCCAAGGCCGTTCAAGGCGAGACCTACCTCACCCGCATCGTGTTCGATGGCTCGACCGCCGAGGGCCCGAGCGAGGTGGCCGCCTTTTTGGGGCCGCTCACCACGGCGCCTGACGATCCTGTGACCGGCGGCCGGATGCCCGCGTGGCCGATCCGATTGGCGTTCTTCCCGCTGGGCAAGGAGACGGCCGAGCCTGAGTACGAAATCGGCCTCCTGCTCCAGGAAAACGGGGTGGCGCGGGATCTCGACCTCGACTACGGAGACTTCAAGCTCCACGCCGAGCTCGATGAGTTCGAGGCGCTGCCCGCGCCGCAGTGCTAGCACTCGCTCAGGGAGCCACCTCTTCAGGCCACAGCCAGGCCGCGCCTCTGACGCCGCTGGAAGCGCCGAACTTCGCCCGGACCAACCGGGTGTCGACCCGGTCTGAAAACACGTAAGCGTCCCAGAGGACAGGGACCCGCTCGTAAACGCGATCGACGTTCGACATGCCGCCTGCCAGGACGACGATGTCGGGGTCGAGAACGTTGATGACGCTGGCCAGCGCGCGTGCGAGCCGGTCCTCATAGCGGGCGAGCGCATCCCGGGCCAGGGCCTCGCCTGCATCGGCGCGGGCAACGATTTCGGCAGGCTCGAGCGCATCGCCGCCCGCCTCCCGGTAGTCCCTGGCGAAGCCCGGCCCCGAAACGAAGGTCTCGATACACCCGCGCTTGCCGCAATAGCAGGGCGGACCCGGCCGCTCCGAATCATGCGGCCAGGGAAGGGGGTTGTGGCCCCATTCGCCGGCGATGGCATTCAGTCCTTTGACGACATGCCCGTCGACCACGATGCCGCCGCCCGCGCCCGTCCCCAAGATGACGGCGAAGGTCACGCCGGCCCCGGCGGCGGCCCCGTCCGTCGCCTCCGAAAGGGCCAGGCAGTTGGCGTCGTTGTCGATGCGGACCGGCCGGCCGAGCGCCTTGGTCAGATCGTCCTCGAAGGGCTTGCCGATGATCCACACCGAGTTCGCGTTCTTGACCAGCCCGGTGGCCGGCGAGAAAGCGCCGGGAATGCCCACGCCCACGCTTCCCCGCCGGCCCACCTCGCGTTCGAGATCGTGAACCAGCTTGGCGATCGCCTTCACCGTGCCCGGGTAGTCGTCGCGGGGCGTGGCGATCCGCCGGCGGGCAAGGACACGGCCGTTCCCGTTGAGGGCGACGGCCTCAATCTTGGTTCCCCCGAAGTCGACCCCGATGCGCATGATCAGAAGCCCTGGGCGGCGAGGTCTTCCTCGATAAAGGCCCTGGCGGCGGCCCAGCTTTCCACCCGGCGGTGGCTGTGGCGTGCCGGACCCATCAGCTGCGCGAGCCGCGGCTCGGCGACGAAGTGCAGCCGCCGGACGCGTCCCGCCGCCTCGGCCACTTCGGCGTGGTGCTGGGGGCTGTCGTCGATGAAGTAGACCGGGCCTGTGACCTGCTCCGCCAGGCGCCGGACGGCTGCGGCCTTGGAGCCGATGTTGGCGACGAGCGGGTAGTCGATTCCATGGCGAGCGAGCGAGCGGCGGCGCGGTTCGCGCTGGGCGAGGGGAGAGTTGCTCAGGATGACGATGTGCGCGCGACGCGCCAACGCGGCCAGCGCCTCTTGCGCTCCATCTATGGGAACGAGGCGCTCGATGTGGCCGGCGAAGAACGCCTCCACCAGAGCGCGTATCTCCTCCTGCACCAGCGCTACATCGTCGGCCAGGCAGCGAATGTTGCCGGCGAGCCGGTACGATTCCCAGGTGAAGTAGAGGCCGTTGTCGACGAGGTAGGATTCGAAGCTGGCGAAGAAGCCCACCAGGACCTCGTCGGCGTCGCTGATGACGAGCGGCCGCGGCGGGTGGAGGGCAAGGGCCGCAAGCTGCCTCGCCACCTCAGGGTGAAGCGACGACCGCTCGGTCATGGGGTTCGTTTTCCGCACCGCGGCATCGTCGACTCACTCTCCCTCAACGCGCCGGATTGTCCCCTGCTGCGGACAAGGACCGAACCACCGTCGGGGCGGCGAACCAGCGATGTCCAAAAGCGTTCTCATCGACGAGGACGATGACCTTAACATGAAGCTCTTCCACGATCTTCCTTCCGCGGATGGTAGGGCAACCTTGCGCACGGCGAGCGGGGAGGAGGCGATCCGGATCGCGCGCGAGCGTCGCCCCGACCTCATCCTCATGGACGTGGCGCTGCCCGAAGCCTCGGGGCTGGAGGTGACCCGCCGCCTCCGGCGCGCCGACGATGCGCTTTACGAGGCGAGGGACCCCACCGCAATCGGATGGTGAGCGCCACGGCCGGCTCATGCGCCTCCTGCCTGCCGCCCCGGCGTGGCCAAAAAGGAACGGCGGCGGGGGAGACCCGCCGCCGCCCGTGCCGCTTAGGCGCGCGCTAGTTCGCGAGGTTGATCCAGGTGGTCTTGAGCTGCACGTACTTCTCCATCGCGTGCAGCGACTTGTCGCGGCCGAAGCCCGACTCCTTATAGCCGCCGAAGGGGACCGTGATATCGCCATGGTCGAAGCAGTTGATCCACACGGTGCCGGCCCTCAGCGCCCGGGCCGCCTTGTGGGCCTTGGTGATGTCGCTGGTCCACACCGCGGCGGCAAGGCCGTAAATGGAATCGTTGCTGACGCGGACGGCGTCCTCGCTGTCCTTGAAGGTGATGGTGGCCAACACCGGGCCGAAGATCTCTTCTTGAGCGATCTTCATCTTGTTGTCGACCCTGTCGAACACGGTGGGCTCGATATACAACCCGCCGGTGTCCTTCCGCACCTGGTTGCCGCCGAATTTGAGCTCGGCGCCCTCGGCCTTACCGGACTCGATATAACCCAAGATCTTCTCCGTTTGGGTCTTGTCGACGATCGCGCCCATCTTGGTCGCGGGGTCGAGCGGGTCGCCCGGCTGCATCGTCTCAGCGAACTCCGCGACCTTGTCGAGCACCCTGTCCTTGATCTTGTCTTCGACCAAGAGGCGGGAGCCGGCGTTGCACATCTCGCCCTGGTTGAAGAAGATGCCCCAAGCCGCCGCCGTCGCCGCGGTGTCCAGGTCCGGGCAGTCGGACATGATGATGTTCGGGGTCTTGCCGCCGCATTCGCAGCTGACCCGCTTCATATTGGACTCGCCGGCGTATTTGAGGAACAGCTTGCCGGTCTCGATCGAGCCGGTGAAGGTGACGCAGTCGACGTCCATGTGCCGGCCCAGCGCCTGGCCGGCGGTCTCGCCGAAGCCCGGCAGCACGTTGAACACACCGTCCGGGATCCCCGCCTCCACGGCCAGCTCGGCAACGCGGACCGCGCTCAGGGGCGACTGCTCGGCGGGCTTGACGATGAGCGAGTTGCCGGTGGCCAGCACCGGGCCTATCTTCCACGTCGCCATGTAGAGCGGGAAGTTCCAAGGGACCACGGCCGCCACGACGCCGAGCGGCTCCCGCGTGATGAGGGCCACCGCCGAAGGATCGGTGGGCGCGATCTCGTCATAGACCTTGTCCGAGGCCTCGGCGTACCATTCAATGGAGTTGATCGAGGCCGGGATATCGATGCTCGAGGCGTCGCGGATGGGCTTGCCCATGTCGAGGGTCTCGAGCAGCGCCAGCTCTGAAGCGTGCTTCTCGATCAACTCGGCGAACTTCAGCAGGATCTTCTTGCGCTTCTTGGGGGCCATGTGAGACCAGCGGCCGTCCTCGAACGCCTGGCGCGCGATCTTGACGGCGCGGTTGACATCTTCGGCATCGCAGTGCGCCACCTTGGTGATGACTTCGCCCGTCGCCGGATTGACGGAGTCGAAGGTCTCGCCGGAAGCGGCGTCGACGTATTTGCCGTCGATGAACGCTTGGTTGCGGAAGCTCAAGCCTCTGGCCTGGCTTCGCCAGTCGTCGAGAGAGAGCGCGACAGACATGGGACTCCTCCTGGTCGTGGGTTGCTAAGGGCCTTGCGAGTGGGTCCTTCGCCCTGGCCGTCACTCTACGCCGCC
>JBHICW010000079.1:0-8903 GCA_046759785.1 Alphaproteobacteria bacterium | reverse complement strand
GCGCCGGCAACCGCGGACCACGCCGCGACCGGCAACCGCCAGGCGAGCGCCGCCAGCGACGCTGCCCCGCCAATGGCCTTGACAGTCGCGCCGGCAACCGCGGACCACGCCGCGACGGTCAACCGCCAAGGCAGCGCCGCCAGCGACGCTGCCTGGCCGATGGCCTTGGCCGTTGCGCCCGCAACCGCGGACCACGCCGCGACCGGCAACCGCCAGGCGAGCGCTTTCCCAATAGACCTCCGCTTCGCCATCCGCCACACGAGGAAGGCAATGATCGCGGCGCCGACGTACCAGATTGCGTGAGCGTCAGACTTTCCGGAACCCGGCGAAGAGGCCTGCGGCGCGGGTGCCGGTACCCCAGGGGCCTGCTCGTTGGATAAATGTGCCGGTTCGCTCAATGGCGCAGGTAGGGATCGCTCGGCCATCTTGGCATCAGGCTTGATCGGCGCGATGTCGACCGGCGGTGCTGGCGGGGCGGAAGCCGCGCCAAGGAGCGCCTCAAGCGTCTTGGCATCCAGTTGTTCTGTAGCTGCCAGACCGACGGACCGCTGGAAACCCGAAATCGCGCTGCGCGTGCGCGGGCCCATCAAGCCGTCGACAGGACCCGGATCGAAGCCCCGGTTGCTCAATTCTTGCTGCACGGCTCTGATATCCAGTTCCGTAGTCTGGGCGACAACGATTCCTGCCCCAGCTACTGAGATCGCGATAAATAGAACGATCGGCACGAGGACGAGCCGCCGGGTTCCGAACCTCGCCGGCATCGAACGGAGACTGTTTCGCTTATCAGAGTTCATCGGAGACAAGCCTGAGCCCCACGGTGGACGCCGCAACGCGGTTCGAGGACGAGCTTGACGCGATCATCCCGATGAGAGAAGACGGGGGTTCGCGGCTCCTCAGGAGGAGGCCCGCGCGGCGAAGGACGCCTTTCCTTGTGAGTCATGAGGCGCGCGGGGGAAGGGAACATTTATTGGAAGAGTGACGTTTCATCGATTTGCTTCTTGCGGATATCGTACTCTTCCTTGCTAATTTTTCCTGATTTGTAGTCTTGCTCAAGCTGTTCCATTTCCGACGCCTGATAAGCCTCATACCCGCCCGCTCCACCGGCAACACCGAGTGCGACCGCCGCGCATCCGGGAGCGACAATCGGTGTTAGTAACAGCAGCAACGCGCAGAATGCATGCACCTTCGATTCCCACCGACACATAGCAAAGCTCCTTTTCCGTGCAGCTACGAGACGCGCTACGGGCTACCACCCAGACAAAGCGCCGCCGTGAGCTCGTAGCTTTTGGGTTTAACCGACATTTTCCATATGCCAGGTTACCAAGCGAGATTGTCCGCCGGGCCTGAGGATAGCAACGTGGACCTATGCGCAATTCGGTTCGTGTCTCTCTCTTTATCCTAAATTACGATGCGTTAAAGGCAGGACAAAACTTAATATTAACAGCGAGTTAATTGCCACTCGCGCTCAAAATTCCGCCACATGTCGGCGATTTTATCGCCAAGTAGGGGAGACTTTGATGTCACGTTGGCGTAGGTCGGTACGTTTTTTGGGGTACCACAGCACCTTAAGCCGACATCCCCGGATGACCCCGTCCGGTCACCGAAAAGGGGAGCAGGGCTGGAGGCCGCAGGCAAATCCGACCATGATCTTGCACGTTGCGTAGCGATCTTCCCGCTTTGCCGGGCTGATTTGGCGGTCGAAACCCGGCCCAATGGCCATTCCGGGCTGTAAGGGCGTACCCCGGCCGGCGCCGTCACCTGTCGACGGTCGGAACGGTGCCGTGTGCGCGAGTCCCCATGCGCCCTCGACCCGGCGGCCGGTTTGGGTCGGCCTCCCGCTATACGCGCTCTCCTCTCGCCTGGGCCACGGTCGGCTGCCTCGCCCCGGCCCAGAGCCGGCCCGCTTTCCGTTTGGCGGCTCCTTGCCCCACCACCCCCAAGGGCTCCTGAGGGGCGGGACTGGGCCTAGCCGGGATCGTCGCCGATTGACGGGCGGGCGGCATAGGCGCAAAGTAGCCGCACCGGCCGAGCATCCGGGGAATGGGCCGATGCCCTCCGACGCCGCGGTCACGCCTGCCGTAGCCACGCCAGCAGGAGCGCCGGACCTCAGCGCCGGCGTCGCCTTCGTCGACGGGAAGTACGTCCCCATCCTTGAGGCCCGGATTTCCCTTCTCGACTGGGGGTTCCTCAAGTCCGACGTCACCTATGACGTTGTTCACGTCTGGAAGGGCCTCTTCTTCCGGCTCGACGACCACCTCGACAGGTTCGAGCGGTCCGTCGCCGGCTTGCGCATGACCCTCCCTTACAGCCGGGTCGAGATCGCCGACATCCTCAACGAGTGCGTCCGGCGGGCGCGCTTGCATGACGCGTACGTCCAGGTGGCCTGCACTCGAGGGATTCCCCCGTCGGGCGTGCGCGACCCCCGGCAGTGCTGTAACCGGTTCTACGCCTTCGCCATCCCCTTCGTGTGGATCGCGAGCGAGGCGCAGCGGGCTCGAGGCGTGCACCTCGTGGTGAGTTCCGTCCAGCGGATTCCGCCGGGGGCAGTGGATCCCACGATCAAAAACTTCCACTGGGGAGACTTCACGCGCGCCCTGTTCGAGGCCTATGAGCGCGGCGGCGAGCTTCCAGTCCTCCTCGGCGCCGACGGCAACGTGACGGAAGGTCCGGGCTATAACATTTTCGCCGTGCACGCGGGCCGGGTGACGACCCCTGAGCGCGGGGTTCTCTTGGGGATCACCCGGCGCACGGTGATCGAGTTGTGCGACGAGCTCAACGTCACGGCCGAGGTGAGGCCGCTTTCCGCCCCGGCGCTGCAGGCGGCGGCGGAGGTGTTCCTCTCCAGCACCGCGGGCGGGATCATGCCGGTGGCGAAGATCGACGGCCGGCCCGTGGGGGACGGCGCCCCCGGCCTCGTCACCACGCGGCTCCACGACCTTTACTGGAGCAAGAAGGAGGCCGGCTGGCACGGCACCCCGGTCTTCTACGACTAGCTTTCTCTCCACCGCCGCTCACGACTGTGCCGCGCCGGAGCGACCGCGGGCATGATCCGTCAGGCAACGAGCAGACTAAGGACTCTCTTCTCGACCTCTCGGGGCCGGCGCGCGGAGTCGCTCAAGGCTTCGCGTCTTGAGGCGCGGGAGGCCGCGCGTCAGGCCAGGCTTAAGCCTCCGTCGATGGTGATGACGCTGCCGGTCATGTAGCGCGAGGCGTCCGAGGCGAGGAGCAAGAAGGCGCCGTCGAGGTCCTTGGGGTCGCCCAAACGCTGCTGGGGCATCCGCCGGACCAGCCTCTGGCCCGCCTCCGAGGCGAAGAACTCCCGATTCATGTCCGTCTCGATATAGCCGGGCGCGAGGGCGTTGACCCTAATATCGTAGCGAGCCAGCTCCAAGGCGAGGGCGCGGGTGAGGTGGAGCAAGCCGGCCTTGGAGGCTGAGTAGGCGGAGAGATGCGCCGCCAGTCTGCAGCCCAGGATCGAGGCGATGTTGATGATCGTGCCTCCTTGGCCCCATTGGACCATGTGACGGGCGACCTCGCGGGCGACCAGCCAGGCGCCCTTAAGGTTCGTGTCCACGACCCGGTCCCAGTCCTCCTCCTCGTGCTCGAGCGCCGGCTTGGTGACGGCGACGCCGGCGTTGTTGACCAGCACCGAGAGGGGCCCGAGGCCGGCGGCCGCGGCCTCGACCGCGCGGTGGACCGCCGCCGCGTCGGTGACATCGAGCGGGACGGCGAGCGCCCGGCCTCCGGCGGCCTCGATCTCCCGCGCCACCGCCTTAAGTCTCTCGACCCGGCGCGCCGCAAGCGCCACGCTCGCGCCCGCGCCGGATAGCGTGAGGGCGAAATGCCGCCCCAGGCCGCTGGACGCGCCCGTCACGAACGCTACCTTGCCTTCGAGGTCCTGCATCGCGCCTTGCCTCCCCATCCGTTCTCTAGTAGGCACGCGGGGTGGCGGTCAACGGGGTTGGCGACGCCGGCAGGGGCGTGACGCGCAAGCAATCGGGTTTGTCTGGAGCCGCCGAGGCCGTTGCCATGGGGGCGGTCTGAGCGGGACGCGCCACCCGACCGGCGGCGGCCGGACCCTCTCTACAGACACGCTGGAAAGGAGGTGTGCCATGATCTCCGCGGACCTCACCGGCAAGACGGCGCTCATTACAGGCGGCGTCTCCGGGATCGGCCTCGCCGCCGTGGAACTGTTTGCGCGCACAGGCGCCGCGGTCGCCGCGAACCACCTGCCCGACGACCCCGGAGCCGAGCAGGTCCTCCAGGAGCTCAGCGCGGAGGGGTTCAACGTGGTCGCCGCGCCCGGGGACGTGGGCGACGGCGAGGCCGCCCGTCAGATGGTGCGACGGGCAGCCGAGGCGCTCGGGCGGCTGGACTACCTGATCAACAATGCGGGGACCCCGGGCACGCCCGAGCCAATCGACTTCCGGGACCTCGACCAGATGACCGAGGCTTTCTGGCAGCGCCTCCTGAGCGTCAACCTCCTGGGCCCCTTCCGCTGCACGCAGGCAGCGGTCGGTTACCTCAAGGCGGCGCGGGGCGCTGTCGTCAACACGGCCTCCATCGCCGGCCTGAGGAGCCGCGGCAGCAGCATCGCCTACGGCGCCACCAAGGCGGCGCTCATCAACCTCACCCGGAACCTCGCCCGGGCGCTGGCGCCGGAGGTGCGCGTTAACGCCGTCGCCCCGGGCTTCGTTGAGACGCCCTGGACCAGGGACTGGCCGCCCAGGTGGCGGGAGAACGCCCAGGCGCACGCGTTGCTCGGCCGCACCTGCCGGCCCGAGGACATCGCCGAAGCGATGCTGTTCCTGTGCGCCGCGGAAGCCCCGATCACAGCCCACACCCTCGTCGTGGACGCGGGCTACCAGGACGCGAGCCACCAGTAGGCGCTCGAGCCACCACGTCGAACGCGGTCAGTTGACAGGCGGCAAAGAGAAGATCTGCCCCGGATAGATGAGGTCCGGATCCCGGATCTGGTCCTGGTTGGCCTCGTAGATCATGACGTAGCGGATGCCGCGCCCGTAAGTGTGACGGGCGATCCGCCACAGGCTGTTCCCGGGTTGAACGACGACCAGGGACGCCGCGGTCGACGGCATCGTGAGGTCGGCGAGGGCGAAGGGCGTCTCAAGGCGCGCGGTGACCTGGCCCCCGCGATCCACCTCGTCGACCCGCAGGTCATGGAGCCCGGGCTCGACGACCACCGCGGGGACAAGGCTCCAGCGCCCCTCTTCGCCGGCGACGGCGCGTCCGACAAGCTTGTCGTCGAGATAGACCCGGACCTCGGCCTCTTCCCGCGCACGACCGCCGAAGCGAACGTTGCCCGCCTCGTCATATTGGACCATGTCGAGGGACAAGTCCCCCGTGCCCTTGATACCCACACCCCCCTCCGGGGCCTGAAGCACCCTGGCGGGCCCCTCCTCCCCGCGCGGGACCAAGACCGCCAGGGTTCCGGCCGTTTCCTCGGGCGCCGGCGCGCGCTCCGGTACGCGTAGCACGCCCACGAATTCGGAGTCGCCGACGGTGCCGTGCTCCGTGCGGGCGGTGACTCGCAGCTCCCGCGATCCGGGTTCGACGGTCTCGGGGGCGAGGCTCCACCTCCCCTCCTCGCCGGCGATAGCACGACCGACAAGTTTGTCATCGACATAGACCCGGACCTCGGCCCCTTCCCGCGCCCGGCCGCCGAAGCGGACTTTGCCCTCCTCCTCATACCGCAGGGTCTCAAGGAACAAGCTCTCCGAGACCGTGATGCCCCCACCCCCCTCCGGGGGCTGGAGTACCTTGGCGGGCCCTCCCTCCTTGGGCGCGACCAGGACCGTCAGGATTTCGGCCTTTTCCTCGGGCACCGACGCGCGCTCCGGTATGAGCAGCACGACCACCGACTCGGACTCGCGCACGACGCCCTCCTCCGTGCGCTCCGTGAGGCTGAGCTCCCGCGTGCCCGGTTCGAGCGGTTCGGGCGGCAGAAGCACCCACTCCCCGCGCCGGTTCGCCTTGACCTCACCGATGACGTCGCCGTCGTCGGTGACGGTGACGGTCGCGCCGGGCTCCGCCCGCCCGGCAATGACGGCCCTTCCCTCGCGGGTCACCCGGACGACGTCGAAGCTGGGCGGCATCACGGCAGCGGCGGCCACCTCCTCGCTCGACGGAGCCGCCTGCGGCGTCCCGCCGCCCGCCGGCTCGGCGGACACCGCCGCCCTTACCTCCTCAGCCGCCGCCGGTTCGGGCGAGGGTGCCGGGGCGGCGGCACTCACCGCGGGCTCAGGCGCGGCCGTCCCGGGCGCGATCGGCGCAACCGCCTCGGAGGGTGCCTCGGAAACCTGGATCGCCTCGTCCGGCCTCTCGCGCAACTGGTCCCAAACAAACCAGCCTGCGCCGATCACTATCACAACGGCGATGGCAATGCGGATGATCTTCGACACGCGTCGTCGCCTGGCTGGACTCGGTCGCGAGCACCATAGCACCGAATCCCAGCCAGCGCACCCCACAATCCCGTCCGGGACCCCGCGTGCGGTAACGCCTACTGAGGCGAAGCCATCCTACTGCAACTGCTTACAAGATTGAGGCAGCGACAGGACATTTTTAACAGGGGGAGCCGAATAATGGCGCTGCGAGTGTGTACTCCATTCTGATTACAAGCTCGTGCCTTGACGGGGCCCAGCGCGGCGGGGAGTATGGATTCGAGCGTTGGCACGTCGATCGGAGGTTTGCATGACGACCTTTGGCCCGCGTTCGTTGAGACATGCATCGGTCGGCTTGCTCGGCGGGGCCGTCCTCCTGGGCGGGTTCGGCATCGCCCGGGCAATCGACGAGCCTGAGAACGTCGTCGCCTATCGTCAGAACGTAATGAAGAGCCAAGCGGCCCACATCACTGCGATCGTCGGCGTGGTGAAGGGCGAGGTCTCCTTTACCGGCCACGTGGCCGACCACGCCCGGGGGCTTGCCAGCACAGCGCGGATGATCCCGGACATCTTTCCTGAAGGAAGCGACGTGGGAGACACCCGCGCCAAGCCCGAGATCTGGCAGCAGTGGGACGAGTTCACGGCCGCGGCCAAGGTGCTGGAAGAAACATCCACCAAGTTGGTGGAAGTCGCTGCTACGGGCGACGTCGCCGCCATCGGTGCCCAGCTTCAGAATGTCGGCAAAGCCTGCGGCGGCTGCCACGAACCCTTCCGCAAGCCGAAGGAGTAGCGGAGAGGCTCTGCGCCTGGGGTTCGGCACGGCGGCCCTGGCCACGGCGCTCCTGCTCTCGGTCGGCACGGCGCGAGCGGGCGAGCCGGACGCGGTCGCCCGCGGCGAGTACGTGTTTCGGGCCGCGGGCGGGTGCAGCTGCCACACCGACATCGCCAAGGGCGGCGCCTTCCTGACGGGCGGGCGGGCGCTCAAGACGCCCTTCGGCGTCTTCTACAGCCCCAACATCACGCCGGACCCGGAGACGGGAATCGGCCGCTGGAGCGACCACGACTTCGTCGGCGCCATGCGGGAGGGGGTGGCGCCCGACGGCTCCCACTACTTCCCCGTGTTCCCTTACCCCTCGTTCACGCGCATGGCTGACCGCGACCTCCTGGATCTCAAGGCCTACCTGTTCTCGCTCACCCCCGTCCGGAAGCCGAACAGGGACCATGACTTGAAGCCCCCCTTCGGCTGGCGCTTCACGGTAGGGGTGTGGAAGTGGCTCTATTTCGAGCCCGGGCCGTACCGGCCCGAGCCGGCGCGGTCGGGCATCTGGAACCGGGGTGCCTACCTTGCCACCGCGCTCGGGCACTGCGGCGAATGCCACACGCCGCGCGACTTGCTCGGCGGCCTCAAGACGCGGCTCATGTTCGCGGGTTCGCGCCAGGGGCCGGAACGACAGCTTGCGCCCAACATCACGCCGGACAAGGCGACCGGGATCGGCCGCTGGCGGGCAAGCGACATCACCTACCTGCTCCACACGGGGTTCAAGCCCGACGGGGACGATGTCCAGGGGCTCATGAGCGAAATAATAGAGGAGGGCTTTCGCCACCTGAGCGACGCCGACCTCAAGGCGATCGCCGAATACCTCTTGAGCCTACCGCCGATCCATAATGAGTTGGAGCGCAAGCGGCCGCGACCCGAACCTGAGCCCGAGCCCGACTTCGAGTTCGATTTCTGACCGCCTCCGCCCCGCTCATTCGAGCAGCCTCACCACATCGGATTCGCTGGCCCCGGCGGGCTGTACACCGCGCCAAGCGCCGCCGATACTGACAGGGGTATCGAACGGAGGAAATTCATGGCCGTCCTCGCCTCCCTTTGCGTGCTCTGCGGCTCGTCGGTCGGCGTCGCAGCGATCCACCGCGAGGCTGCCGTCCGGCTCGGCCGGCTCATGGCCGAACGCGACGTGCGCCTGGTCTATGGCGGCGGTCGCATCGGGCTCATGGGCGTCATTGCCGACGCCGTGCTCGCGGCGGGCGGCAGCGTCATCGGGGTGATCCCCCGGCACCTGGAGGACCCCGAGGTCGCTCACACAGAGGTGACCGAGCTCATCCTCGTCGACGGCATGCACGAGCGCAAACGGCGGATGTTCGAGGAGGCGGACGCATTCGCGGTGCTGCCCGGCGGGATCGGGACCCTGGACGAGGTGGCGGAGGTCCTGAGCTGGCGTCTCTTGAGGCTTCACGACAAGCCGATCGTCCTCGTCGACGTGGATCGCTACTGGGCGCCGTTCACTGGGCTGATCGACCACTTTGTCGCCGCCGGTTTCGCGCGAGACGACGCGCGCCGGCTATTCACGGTGGTGGAGCGTGTCGACGACGTCTTCACCGCCGTCGCCCGTGCGGCCCCGGCGGTAGCTTCGGCCGACCCCCGCCGCCTTTAGCGCCCCGCCCTTGGCAGTGGGCGCCGGGCGGTGCTAACGTCCGGCGCCGGGCGATCCCGGTCCGGCGCCG
>JBHICW010000078.1:0-9047 GCA_046759785.1 Alphaproteobacteria bacterium | reverse complement strand
GCCATCTACGCGCCTGTCCTTCCATCCGCTCGGGCTTCACGCCCCCGGGACCCGGCGCAGGGCGTCCGCGAAGGTGTCGGGGTCGACATTGCCGCCGGAGGCGACGACGGCCACGGTCCTGTCTCGGCAGTCGAACTTGTCGGTCAGGGCCGCAGCCAAGGCCACCGCGCCCCCCGGCTCGAGGACCAGCTTCAGGTGGCGAAAGGCGGCGGCCATGGCGAAGGCGGCCTCGTCGTCGCTCACCACGAGCCCGCCGGCAAGAAGGCGTCGGTTGATCGCGAAAGTGAGCTCGCCCGGCCGCGGGACGAGTAGCGCGTCACAGAAGCTTCGGGCTCCCGGTCGCGCCTCGACCCGTGTCCCCGCTTCGAGCGAACGGACGGTGTTGTCGAAGCCCTGGGGTTCCACGGCATAGACATCGGCTGTCGGCGCGCGCTGCTTGAGCGCGAGCGCGCAGCCGGCGATCAGCCCGCCACCGCCGCAGCTCACCAGCACCGCGTCCAGCCGGGCCCCGAACCCGGCGGCCTGGTCGGCGAGTTCCAGGCCTGCGGTTCCCTGTCCGGCGATGATGAAGGGGTCGTCGAAGGGCGCGACGGTGGTGACGCCCCGATCCGCGGCCAGCCGCGCTGCGATTTCCTCTCGCGATCCTTTCTCCCGGTCGTACGTCACGACCTCGGCGCCCCAGCTCAGCGTCCCTTGCGCCTTCACCTTCGGGGCGTCCGTAGGCATGACGATGGTCGCCTTCACGCCGAGCAAGCTCGCCGCGGCCGCCACCCCTTGAGCGTGGTTGCCGGAGGAGTAGGCGACGACCCCTCCATCTCGCTCGTCCGGGCTGAGGCGACTGATTCGATTGAAAGCGCCGCGGAACTTGAACGAGCCCGTTCGCTGCAGCGGCTCCGCCTTGACCAGCAGGCGGCCGCCGACCATCCGGTCGAGCGTCTCCGAATGGAGGAGGGGCGTCAGCACCGCGTGGCCCTCAAGCCGGCGGGCGGCATCGAGTACGTCGGCGAAGGTCGGGAGCCGCCGCCCTTCAGAGGTCGCGGAGGAAGGCATCGATCGCGTCCGCGCACGCTGGTTCGTCGAGCAGCGGGACGTGCCCCACCTCGGGCACGGTGGCCCGCATGAGATCGGGCTTTTCCTCCGCCATTCGGTCGAACGTCTCCGGGCTAAGGATGTCAGAGATCGCCCCCCGAATCGCCAGGGTGGGCACGCGCCTGAGCGCCCGGAACAGCGGCCACAGGTCGGGAAGCGGGTTCCCGGCCGCTTCCAGGGCTCGGGTCACCGCCGGATCGAAGTCGAAATGCAGCCACCCGTCGGGCCCCTCCCGGAAGGTCCGTCGCGCCAGCTTCAGCCAGCCCCCTTCCGTTTCGATCGAAAGGCCCCGGTAGTTGGCCTTGATGTATCGGGTTGCCGTCTCCCAGTCCGGCTGGGGTCGGCAGATTCGGAGAAGAGCTTTCACCCGGTCGATTCCTGCGGCCTCGACGACGGGGCCGATGTCGTTCAGGATCACCCCGGCAAGGCGGGTAGGGGCGGCCACGGCGAGCGACATGGCGACCAAGCCCCCGAGCGAGGTTCCCAACATCACCACCCTGTCCATGTTGGTCGCGGCGAGGAGCTGCAGCACGTCGTCCACGTACACGCGCGGGTCATAGTTGCGCCAGTTGCGATCGTAGTCAGATCGCCCCCGGCCGCGGTAGTCCAGGGAGACCACACGCCGATCGGCGCAAAGCCGGCCGGCCAGGTCATGGAAATCCTTGCTGTTGCGCGTGAACCCAGCGAGACACACAAGGGGCGCTCGCGGAACGATCGGGTCGCCGTAGTCGCGGAAGTAGAGCGACAGGTTATCCCGGGACGTGAAGCGGCGCTCCCGGTACGGCGTCGACCGCTCTTCCATTGCCTAAAGCCCCAAAGCCTCCAGCAGCCCGGCGAGGCTCGTGAGCTCAACCTCGGGCGTCCCGGGCAGGCGCTCCGGCCGCTGCCGGAACCGGTTGACCCAGGCGACCCGGAACCCGAAAGCGGCGGCGCCGGCCACGTCAAAGGCGTTGGAAGAGAGGAAACAGATGCGCTCCGCCTTGACGCCGAGGCTGTCGACCGCGAGCTGGTAAGCCGAGGGGTGGGGCTTGAACACACCCACCTCTTCGACCGACAGCACCGCGTCGAGCAACGACCCGATCTTCGCGCTCTTCACCGCGGCGTCCAGCATCTCCGGTGCGCCGTTCGAGAGGATCGCGGTCGTCATGCCGGCCTGGGTGAGCCGCTCCAGCACGCTCGTCACCTCGGGGTAGCTTGCAAGCGAGAGATAACTTTCCATGAGCCGGCCGCGAAGCCCCTCGTCGGCGACGTCGTGAACGGCCATCGCGTATTCCAGAGCGTCGCCCGTGACCTGCCAGAAGTCGATATGCCGACCCATCAGGCTGCGAAGCCAAGTGTATTCGAGCTGCTTCGCCCGCCACAGGGCAGATAAGGGCGCCGCCTTCGCGCCGAGTTCGCCGCGACACCGCGCCACCGCCGAGTGGACGTCGAACAGGGTGCCGTAGGCGTCGAAAACGCAAGCCTGAATGCCGGTCAGACGAGGACTGGTCATCACGTTCTCCCGGTGCAAGCGCTTGTCCCTTGTCGAGCGCCGGGCTCCCGCGCCCCAAGGTAAACCAGCCGCCGGGGGCGGGCCAGCGGGTCGCAAACACCGCCGAGGTATCGCCTCGAGGTCGGCGCCCCGCCCCCCGCGGCGCTATCACTTGGCTACACGCCCACGGCCCCTTGCCCAGCACCTCGTTTCCGGTTACCGCGGCCTGCCTTATGCCAGCCCTAGCCACGAGCCACTCATCAGCAGGTTTCTTCCACCCACTGAATGACCTCCTTAGACGCACTGGCTGGGTGCGGGCCTCAGCTCGACGGCACCTTCAAGCCCCGCCGCAGGTCTTCGGCAAGCCCGACGACGCCCGCCGCCTCTCCCAGCAGCACGCGGTAGACGGCCACCGCCTCTATGACCCGCTGCACGTAGTTGCGGGTTTCCTCGAATGGGATGAGCTCGATCCAGTCGACGATGTCGACCTCGCCGGTGCGTGGGTCCCCGTTCTCGTCGATCCAGCGCTCCACCCGGCCCGGTCCTGCGTTGTACGCCGCGAGCGCCAGGGCGTAAGATCCATCGTACGCCGCGAGGAGTTCGTCAAGGTAGGTCCGCCCCACGGTCAGGTTGTAGGCCGAGTCCCGCATCAGCCTCGTCGTGCTGAAGCGCAGGTTGAGGCGGCGCGTGACGTGCCGGGCCGTCGCCGGCAGCACTTGGAGAAGACCTAGCGCGCCCGCGCGGCTCACCGCCCTTGCGTCGAACGCGCTCTCCTGTCGGACCATGGCGAGAAGGAGGGCCGGCTCCACCCCGTCTGGGGCGTCTCCGGGCGCAGGGGGCATGGGGATGATGGGGTAGCCGTACCTTATGAAGTGGGTCCCGGCCCACGACGCCCGTTTGGCGGCGGCCACGGCCAGATCGGGGCGGTCCGTCGCGTGTGCCAGGACCGCGATGAGCGCGTGCTCCTCCGGGGTTCCGGCCTGCTCGCTGAGACGGCGGATGAAGGGGTCGATGAGGTCGCGCTGTCCCAGCTCCGCGAGCACCCGTACCGCGTTCACGAGTTCCAGTTCGTTAAAGGCGCGCACATCCGCCTCCGTCGGCACCGGAGGGTCGGAAAAGATGAGCGCCTCGGGTGCGCCCACGCGGGCGGCGGCGAGCTGGCCGTAGAAAGTCGTGGGATGACGCGCCGCTTTCCGGTACCACGCCCCTGCGGCTTTCGCACGACCCGCGGCCTCCGCCGCGCGGCCCGCCCAGTAGGTGGCACGAGCCGCGCTGATCGGGCGCTGGACGGAGCGCGCCAGCGTGGCGAAGTGGCGCAGCGCGTTCTCCCGCTCGTCCAGGAAGCGCAACGCGAGCCAGCCGGCCAGCCACTCTGCCTCGGCCAACGCCAGCGGCTCTGTCTGCCGATGTCGGCTTGCCAGCCAGTAAGCGTCGGTAACGGCCGCGTCCACCAGCGCGCGGCGGGCCTCGATCCGGCTTTCCGCCCACCACGCTTCGGGCCGGACGAGGTTCGCCGGTGGGTCGAGTAGAATCTCCCGCGCCCGCTCATGGAATCCCTTCCGTCGCCGCCATCGGGCCCGTTCGTACCAGAGCCCGGGATCGTCCTTGAGACTCCGGGGCACGGCCGCGATCGCCCGATCGACCCCGCCCGCTCGCGACATGAGCCTGAGCCGTGCTTCTCCCAACTTCCGGTGGCCGCTATCCACCCGGCGCAACATGCGCCGCGCCGCCCGTCGGTCGCCGTCCCAGAGGAGGCGGTCGAGCCGGGCAATGTGGTGTCCGGGGCCGAGGTGGTTGCCGTGTCGCATTAAGAACGAGCGTTCTTCCCAGTAGGAGAAGTTCCGTTCCACCCACGCCCGGCGGAGGAATTCAACGCCTTCCGCCTCCCGGCCGGAGTTGAGGTAGGCTTCGGCGAGGCGCGCGAGCCCCGGGCCGGTGAGTGGCGGGTACGTCCGAAACCAGGCAATGACGCGCTCGTCGGTGAGCGAGGAGTCCATGACCCCCTCGGCCCGGCGCCGGAGCGTGCCGAGCTCCGGCCAGTGGGGGTTCTCGGCGATGAAGTCCGCGAACTCCGCAAAAGCGATGCGTACCGCGCCGTCCTTGAGCGCCATCCAGGTAATGACCTTGGCGGGGAGCTGGTTGCTGGCCTTCGTCGCCAGACCGCGCGCTTTGCTCCATTGTCCGGCTTTGGCCGCATGGAAGGCGGCGGCGTAGAGGGCGCGATCGTCGGCCGAAATTCCTGTCGTCTGCGCGTGAGCGCGAGGCCCGGCGAGCAGCGCCACGATCACGACGACCGCGGCCAGGCGCAGCAGGGGCCCGGTCAGACTTCGCGTTCCCGGTCGCAACATAGGCTGCCGGCCCGTCCACCGGGCGGCGATTCTAAGCGGCTCGCCGCGCGGCCAACAAGCGGGCATCACTTGCCGACCGCTGGGGTAAGGGCTATGGTCCTTGAAGAGCCCTTGGCAGAATAAGGGAGGTGGCCGTGTTCAGGGGGTCGTTGGTCGCGTTGATCACCCCGTTCCGCAACGGCAGCGTCGACGAAAAGGCCTTCCAGTCCTTTGTCGACTGGCAGCTTAACCAGGGCACCCACGGGGTGCTCTCCTGCGGCACGACGGGCGAATCGCCTACCTTGAGCGATGAGGAGCAGATGCGGGTGAACGAGCTGTGCCTCGAGGTGGTGCGAGGGCGCGTACCTGTCATGGCCGGCACCGGGTCGAACTCGACTGAACACGCGATTTCCTTGACCCGTGATGCGAAGAAGGCCGGTGCCGACGCCGCGCTGGTCGTCACCCCGTACTACAACAAGCCGACCCAGGAGGGGCTCTACCAGCACTTCAAGGCGATCCACGACGCCGCGGACATCCCGATCATGATCTATAACATCCCGGGCCGGTGCGTGGTGGACATGACGGTCGAGACGATGGCGCGCCTGGCGAAGCTCCCCAACATCGTGGGCGTGAAAGACTCGAGCAACGATCCGACGCGGCCGCTTAAGACACGCCTCGCCATCGGGCCGGACTTCTGCCAGCTTTCGGGTGAGGACGCGGCGGTTTTGTCGTTGCTCGCCCAGGGGGGACACGGCTGCATGTCGGTGACCGCGAACGTCGCCCCGCGCCACTGCGCCGACATGCACAACGCTTGGATGGCCGGCGACCACGGCAAAACCCTGGCACTCCAAGAGCGGCTGATGCCTCTGCACGAGGCCCTCTTTGCCGAGACCAGCCCTGCGCCGGTGAAGTACGCGGCAAGCCTCTTGGGCCTGTGCACGAGCGAGGTCCGCCTGCCCCTGGTCGAACCGACGCCCGCCACGAAGCAGAAGATTGACGGGGCGATGCGTTCGGCGGGCATCCTGAACTGACGCCTCCATGTCGCGCGCGGGCTCGCTGCCCGGACCGGTCGCGGCCCGCAACCGCAAAGCCCGCCACGAGTACTTCATCGAGGACACGATGGAGGCGGGGATCGTCCTCGCCGGAACCGAGGTCAAGTCCCTGCGCGAGGGCCGAGCCAACATCACCGACGCCTATGCCGCCGAGGAGGGTGGGGAGCTCCACCTCATGAATGCGTACATCGCGGAGTATCCGGCCGCCAATCGCTTCAACCACGAGACGCGTAGGCCGCGCAAGCTGCTCCTGCACAGGCGGCAGGTCGACAGGCTGCTCGGCGCGGTGAGGCGCCAGGGAATGACCCTCGTGCCGCTCGCAATCTACTTCAACGAGAAGGGCCGGGCAAAGGTCCAACTCGCGTTGGCCCGGGGCAAGCGGAAGTACGACAAGCGCGCCGTCGAAAAGGAGCGCGAGTGGCAGCGGGAGAAGGAACGGCTGCTGCGCGCTCGCGACTAGAGCTAGCCCGGGCTGGAGCTCGCCATCGGGCCTGAGATCGCTCTCGACGATTGGACGCTTACGGTCGCCGGCCCGGTGGAGGGCCCGGTCGTCCGGGACCGGCAGGCCTTCCCGGCGCCGTCTTCGATGGCGAGGGCGTGCTCTTGGCTCATGGGTGAAAGGGCCGCCCACTTCCGTTTCGCCGCAAAGCCGAGACCCCATGCGGCAAAAAAGGCATATGAGGGCCAGGGTGTGGGGGCGCCCTTCGACCCGTTTCCTTTGCAGAGAGGTGCTAGGGCGCTGCGTTCAGCCGCGCGCGGACGGCCGCGAACACGGCCTCGAACATCGCCT
Organism: Alphaproteobacteria bacterium; assembly: GCA_046759785.1. Lineage (GTDB taxonomy): Bacteria > Pseudomonadota > Alphaproteobacteria > JBHICW01 > JBHICW01 > JBHICW01. The sequence goes on along the minus strand of JBHICW010000078.1, from coordinate 2,318 downwards.
CAGTGAGCCGACCGGTGTTCAGGTTATAGCGGGAGCAGTGGTAGCTGTCCGCGAGCAGCCGCTCGCCGCTCAGCGGATAGAAGGCCCCGTGGCGAAAGGGAAGGGCGGCCGGGCTCAGGTCAAAGGCCCCGACCACCGCGCGGTGCGCCACTCCGCCGAGCGCGAGGATCGCCTTGAGCTGCGGAAGGGCCGCGAGTTCCGCCTCGAGGAACCGGCGGCAGGTGGCAACCTCGGCGCCCGTCGGGCGATTCTCGGGCGGTGCACAGCGCACGGCGTTGGTGATTCGGCAATCGACGAGCTCGAGCCCGTCTTGCCGATGCGCGCCGTACCGTCCCGTGGCGAAGCCGAAGCGGGCGAGGGCGCCGTACAGGAGCTCGCCGGCGGCGTCACCGGTGAAGGGGCGGCCGGTCCGGTTGGCGCCCCTGAGCCCCGGCGCGAGGCCGACGATCAGCAGCCGTACGTCGTCGCCGCCGAACTTGGGAACCGGTGCGTTGTGCCAGTCCGGGTGGCGGCGGCGTGTGGCCTCGCGGAAGCGGACCAGCCTGGGACAGAGCGGGCAATCGCGAGCCGGGACGGACCCGCTCACCCGGCCTTCAGAATGGAGTTGGCTTCGTCCTCACCGCGGCCGTCGCGCGCCGCTGCGGCCTCCTCGCCGCGGTGGGGCGAGATGCGGGTGATGAGCGGGGCCAGTTCCTGGAGCTCAATGAAGTTGTCGGCCTGGCGCCGGAGTTCGTCGGCCACCATCGGGGGCTGTGAGCGGACCGTGCTCACCACGCTCACGCGCACGCCCCTGCGCTGCACCGCCTCCACCAACCGCCGGAAGTCGCCGTCCCCGGAGAACAGGACGATATGGTCGAGATGCTCCGCCATCTCCATCACGTCGACCGCGAGCTCGATGTCCATGTCGCCCTTGATCTTCCGGCGGCCGGTGGCGTCCGTGTACTCCTTGGTCGGCTTCGTGACCATGGTATACCCGTTGTAGTCGAGCCAGTCGACCAGCGGACGGATGGGCGAGTATTCCTGGTCCTCGAGGAGCGCGGTGTAGTAATAGGCCCGGATAAGGTGGCCTTTGCTCGCGAACTCCTCCAACAGCCGCTTGTAGTCGATGTCGAAGGCGAGCGCGCGCGCGGCCGCGTATAGGTTGGCGCCATCGATGAAAAGACCGATACGTTCCTTTGGATTGAAAATCATGGCACGAAGGTAAAGATGTTAGCGGTCCCTCGGGCACGACCTCACGGCGCCGTCCGAGGGCTCGCGCTGGAAGTTTCGACTTTTCTCCTATTTAAGCGCCCCGCCCTCTGGCAACAAGGACGCTCGTGACACACGAGGACGAGTTCATTTTCATCGGCCTTGGGGCGAACCTTCCCTCCCCGCACGGGCCGCCCCGGGCGAGCCTCAAGGTCGCTCTGGGCGCGCTGGCGGCGAAGGGGGTCAAGGTTGTGGCCTGCTCGCGCTTGTATAGGAGCCGGCCGCTGCCGCCTTCCCACCAGCCCTGGTATGTCAACGGTGTGGCCGCGGTCGAGACGGCGCTCCCGCCGGAGGCGCTGCTCGCCGTTCTTGAAGCCATGGAGCGCGACTTCGGGCGCCGGCGGGAGGCTCGGCGATGGGCGCCGCGGCCGCTCGACCTCGATCTCCTGTCTTACCGGGGTATGCTTCGGGACGGCCACCCGCCGCCGGAGCTACCGCATCCGCGGCTTCACGAGCGCGCCTTCGTGCTCCTGCCGCTTGCCGACCTCGCGCCGGACTGGCGACATCCGCGGCTCGGGCTATCGGTCGCCGAGATGATCGCCCGGCTCGGCGACCGGCAGGGGGTCGAGCCGCTGGACTGAACCACGTTCCTTGCTTTAAACCGGGCGTTGGAGATATTACTTAAACCTCGGAAGACCGTTTCGGAGCTGAAGACATGGCCCGCGTCACTGTTGAAGACTGCATCCTCCGCGTTCCCAACAGGTTCGACCTCGTCATCCTCGCCGCTCAGCGCGCCCGTGACCTCTCGGCCGGGGCGCCGCCCTCCCTTCCCCGGGACAACGACAAGAACCCGGTGATCGGGCTGCGCGAGATCGCCGAGAGCACGATCGACGGGGATGACCTCCGGCAAGCCATCGTTTCCGGCATGCAGAAGCATGTCGACCTCGACGAGCTGGAAGAGGAGAACGAGGGCGTGGCCCTGCCCTCGGTCGAGAAGGAATGGAGCGGTGTGACCGAGGCGATGCGGGGGGTCGAGGAGATGAGCGTGGAGGGCGCCGGGGACGCGGCGGCTGCGGCCGAGGCCCTGGTGGATGAGGAGGGCGCCGAGGACGCGGCGGCTGCGGCCGAGG
>JBHICW010000077.1:0-9131 GCA_046759785.1 Alphaproteobacteria bacterium | reverse complement strand
CTTCGTGATAGTCTCGAGCTCCAAGGAGATGGCAGCCTTCCTCGCGACCGACTGATGACGCAGCCTCCGAGATCGCCGCGGGGGAAGCCGGTGGGCAGCGCCCTTTCCGTCGCCCTCGCGCTCGGCCTGGCGACGGCGCCGCCTCTCGCAGCTCACTCCCTCGAGGGCCTCGAACGGACGTTGCTCAAGCGCGAGGCCTACCTCGCCGTCGAGAACCGACCCTTCCCCGACTTCGCGCTCCACGACGCAAAGGGGCGGATCGTCACCCTCGCCGAACTCCGGGACAAGGTGGTCGTTCTCTACTTCGTCTTCGCCTCCTGCACCGATGTCTGCCCGCTCCACAGCGACCTCATCGCCGAGGTCCAGGCCGAGGTGAACCGGACGCCGATGCGAGACGAGGTCCGGTTCGTCGCCATCACGACGGATCCGGAGAAGGACACGCCCGAGGTGCTCGCGGCCTACGGCCCCGCCCACGGCCTCAAGCCGTCGAACTGGGTGTTCCTCCGCAGCGAAGAGGCGCAGGCGACGCGACGGCTGGCGGACGGGCTCGGCCAAGCGTTCAAGCCCTTGAAAGACGGCCAGTTCCTGCACGCGGTCGTCACCTACCTCATCGACCGGGAGGGGCGGCTCCGCGCCCGGTACTTCGGGCTCAAGTTCGACCCGACGAACCTGATCCTGCACATCAACGCCCTGGTCAACGACCGCCATTGAGCGGATCGACGCCGCAGAGCCTTCGGGGAAAAAGCCAAAGGTTACCGGCCTCGCGCCGCGCGCCGCCGCCTCTATTGAATCGTCCGCCGCACCGCCTAATATATGAGGCCGAGTCCACACTCGACGGTGGCAAAAGAGGACATTCCAATGGCTTTCGGTTCTGAAAGAGGAGTTATGACGCGTCGCGCGGACGTCGCCGTCATCGACGAAGGTCTGCGCCGGTACATGCTCCGCGTCTACAACTACATGGGGTCCGGCCTGGCGCTGACCGGCTTCGTCGCCTACGCGGTCGCCCACACGCCGGTTTTGTTCAATGCAATATTCGGCACGCCCCTGGTGTGGGTCGTGATATTCGCACCCCTTGGCGTGGTGATCCTGCTGAGCGCCCGCCTCCACAAGATGAGCGTCGTCGGCGCTCAGACCACGTTCTGGATCTTCGCCGGGCTGATGGGGCTCTCGCTTGCCTCCATCTTCGTGATCTACACCGGCGAGAGCATCGCGCGCGTTTTCTTCATAACCGCCGGCGTGTTCGGCGCGATGAGCCTTTACGGTTACACGACCAAGAGGTCCCTTGCCGGCTGGGGGTCATTCCTGTTCATGGGGCTCATCGGCATTATCATCGCCTCGCTGGTGAACCTGTTCATCGCCAGCTCGGCGCTCCAGTTCGCCGTCTCCGTCATCGGGGTGATCGTGTTCACGGGCCTCACCGCTTACGACACGCAGCGGATCAAGGAGATGTACATGGAGACCGCGGCGGCCGACGTCACCACGAAGACGGCGATCCTCGGCGCGCTGAGGCTGTACCTCGACTTCATCAACCTGTTCATCATGCTCCTGCACCTCTTCGGCAGGCGCTGACAAAGCCGGCAAAGTCTTTATCGAGGCACCCGGCGGGCGACCGCCGGGTGCTTCTTATGCGTGTAACGCGTGCGGAATGCCGACACGGGCTTGCGGCTATTTGCGCAAGGTCAGGGTCCCGCTGCGTACCTCGTAAGATCTCAGGCGTCCGAGGAAGCTCATGCCGAGCAGCGAGCTTGCCATCGACGCCTCGTTGACCGAGGCAGGGAGATCCGTGACCCGGATCGAGCCGATGATCACCTCCCCGAGTCGCACCGGCGCGCCGCGCACGATCCCGTTCGCGGTGGTGTAGAACCGGGTGAAGGCCAACCTCTCCGGGTCAAAGCCAAGCCGCCGCGCGTCGGTTGGGCTCAGAATTACGTCGCTCGCGCCGGTGTCGACGAGGAACCGCACCGGCGTGCCGTCGACCAGGGCCTCGATACGAAAATGGCCGTCGGCCGTGGCGCGGAAGGCGACCGTGCCCTCGCTCACCGTCGTGCCCCGGTGCGGTAGCAGCTCGCCGAGCAGACGCTCGCCGATCTCGCCAAGCCCGAAGCGATAGCTGTAGGCGACGACGAGGAGCAGAGCCACGACGATCCAGACCATCGCCCCCTTCGCGGCCTCGCCCAGCCGCATCCGTCGCAGTCCGACCACGCCGCTCGCCACCAGCGCCAGCAAGGCAACGAGGTAAAGGACGTTTGCCCAATCGCCTTCGGAAGAGAGCGCGTCGGGAAACCGCCACGCCAGGAACGCGACCACCGCGACGACGGCAAGGACAAGCACGGGCCACCACGGCCGGCGGCCACGTGGCGACCTGGTCGAACGGCGTTCGCCCGAGGGGTCGGGGGCGCCGCTCACGGGCGAAACTCTCCCGGTTGGTGCGACGTGCCGGCGCCGAGCGGGTACCGCGCATGCGCCGCTTTCTGGCTCACGTCCCCGCCCCCGCGTCGCGCTCCTCGAGTAGGCGGTAGACGGCGCGCCACAGCTGCAGCCCACCGATCACACCGGGTTTGGGGTCGACGTGGCGCAAGCCATCGACGATAAACAAGTCGGCCTGACCGCTCGCCACCGCCTGCGCCAGCGCCCGGCTTTCGGTGAACGGGATGATGTCGTCCTCGCGACCGTGGACCAGGATGAGCCGCGCCTTGAGGCGGCCGAGGTCCTTGAGCGCGAGGTTGAGCGCCGCCATGTCCGCCTGGACCTCGGCCGGAAGGCCGGCGATCAGAGCCGGCACGCGCCCGGGGTCGGTGTTGGTCAGAAGCGCGTAGAACGCGCGCCCCTCCGGCCCGAGGTCGGCCGTGAGATCGGAGATGTCGGCGCCGAGGTCTCTAAGCCTGCGCCGCGCCATCGCATCGAGGGCGGTGCGGTCGCCGGGGTCGCGGACGCGCTCGACGTTGCTCAGCACGAAAACCCACTTGCCGTACACATTGGGCTCGCGGTACCGCCACGGCCGGCCCGGCCGCTCGCGGTAGCGGCCCGTGGTGAAGAAGGTAACGACCGCCGCGATGTCGTGATAGCCGCCGATCCCGACGACGAAATGCACGCGGTCGCGCACGTCGGGCTCGAGCGCCGCCAGGATCGCCGGGCCCACCGCATAGGAGATGGCGGCGATGCCGACGCGGCCGTGCGGCGCGGCCCCGTCCAGCGACGACAGATAGGCGACGGCGTCGGCGATGTCGCGCGAGTCGCTCGCCCGCACCTTGAGCGCGCGCAAGGCGCCGATATCGGGCACCAGCACGGCGAAGCGGGCGCGCGCGAGCGTATTGGCGAACGCCACCAGCCGGCGGTCGTCTTTGCCCGCCTCGGCGACGCCGGGAACGAGCACGATGGCGGCGCGCGCCCCGTTGCCGGCCCGGTAGAGATCGCCGCCGTGGACGCGTCCGGCGACGCGGTAGACCACCGGCGCACGCTCGGGCGGCGGCGTCGCCGCCTTGAGGCTGCTTGGCCCCTCGCCCGCTTGGATGTCGGCCAGCACCCGGGCCGCCTCGATGGCGCGATGCGGCGAACAGGCGGCGAGCGCAGCCGCCAGCGCTGCCACGGCGACGGCGCCGAGGATGGCAAACACGACCGGCCGGCCTATCATGGGCACCAGTATCCGCGGCACAGGGTGCCGCCGCAACCCGGAGACCAGGATGGCCAAGGCTCTTCGCTTCTTGATCCTCGCCGTCGCCTCCTACGGGCTTATCGTGGGTTCCCTTTACCTCGCCCAGCGCCGACTACTCTACTTTCCCGACCGCTCGCAGCCCGATCTCGCCCGCTCAGGCGTCCCGGAGATGGAGGAGGTGCGGCTCGCAACGGATGACGGGCTCGAGCTTCTGGCCTGGTATCGGCCCGCCGAGCAGGGCCGCCCCACCCTCGTGTTCTTTCACGGCAACGCCGGCCACATCGGCGACCGTGGCGGGAAGGTGCGGCCCTACCTCGACGCCGGGCTCGGCGTGCTCCTCGTGAGTTGGCGGGGCTATGGCGGCAACCCGGGCCGGCCCACCGAGGAAGGGCTCTATGCCGACGGGCGCGCCGCCCTCGGGTTCCTGGACGCGGCCGGGGTGCCGGCCTGGCGCGTGGTCCTTTACGGCGAGTCCCTCGGCGGCGGGGTGGCGGTCCGCATGGCCGCGGAGCGGGAGGTCGGGGCGCTGGTTCTCGAAGCCCCGTTCACCTCCGTCGCCGACGTCGCCGCGCGGCACTACTGGTACCTGCCGGCGCGGCGGCTTCTCCGCGACCGCTTCGATGCGGCCGCGAGGATCGCGCGGGTCCGGGCCCCGATCCTGGTCCTCCACGGGGAGCGGGACGCGGTGGTGCCGGTGGCGCTCGGACGGGCGCTCTTCGCCAAGGCCCCGGAGCCGAAGGAGGCGCGGTTCTACCCGGAGGCCGGCCACAACGACCTCCACCACTCCGGCGTGGCCAAGGCGGTGCTGGATTTCCTGACCCGCCACCTGCCCATCTGACGCGGCCGACCTCAAAGCGGCCGGCGGGCCCTGAGCGCGGCGCTCAAGGTGCCGTCGTCGAGGTAGTCGAGTTCGCCGCCGATCGGGACGCCATGGGCGAGGCCAGACACGGCGACGCCGCACGCCTCCAGCTGGTCGAAGAGATAGTGGGCCGTTGTCTGCCCCTCGACGGTGGCGTTGGTCGCGAGAATCACCTCGCGGACCTCGGGCTCGCGGGCGCGCGCGATGAGACCGCGGACGTTGAGGTCCTCCGGTCCCACCCCCTCAAGGGCGGAGAGTGTCCCGCCCAGGACGTGGTACCGCCCGCGGAACGCCGCCGTGCGCTCGATCGCCCAGAGATCCGCCACCTCCTCGACCACACAGATCAGGGACGGATCGCGGCGGGGATCCTGGCAGATGGCGCACGGGTCGGCGGAATTCAGGTTGCCGCAAACGGAACAAGTCTTGACCTTCTCCGCCGCCTCGGTAAGGGCCCGGGCCAGCGGCGCAATGAGCGAGTCGCGTCGCTTCATGAGGTGGAGCACGGCTCGGCGGGCCGAGCGGGGCCCCAGCCCGGGAAGCTTGGCCAGGAGGGAGATCAGGCGCTCGATTTCGGCCCCGGCCATCCCCGACAAGCCGTCAGAACGGCAGATTCATCCCCGGCGGCAAGGGCAGGCCGCCCGTGAGCTTCGCCATTTCCTCGGCCGCGTAAGCCTCGACCTTGGTGCGCGCGTCGTTCACCGCGGCGACGATCAGGTCCTCCAGCACTTCCACCTCCGCCGGATCGAGGAGGGAGGGGTCGACCTTGAGCCGCCTCAAGACCCCCTTACCGTTGAGGGTCGCCGTCACCAACCCGGCGCCGGCCGTGCCCGCGATCTCGACGTCCTCGAGCCTGGCCTGCAGCTCGGCCATCTTGGTCTGGATTTGCTGGGCCTGCTTCATCATCTGCCCGAAGTTCTTCATCGCGTTTCTCCCCCTTCAGCAGGGTGGCGGTGGGGTGACGGCGCCGCCTCGCGCACCTGGGTGACGCTGGCCCCGGGAAAGGCCTTCATCACCGCCACCACGTGCGGATGCTGGGCGGCCGCCGTCCGCGGCGACCTCATCGCCGCCTCGCCCGGTTCGCGCAGCGCCGGCGCGCGATGGCCGTCGGCCAGGGCCACCACCTCGCGGAAGCTCTGGGGCTCGGGCGCCGCCGCCTCCACCGCCTGGGCGAGCGCCGCTTGGGGGCCCCCGGCCGGCGACGGCGCCTCCCCGGGACTCTGGCCCCCGTGGACCTCTGCTGGACCCCCGCCGCCGGTCGCTGGCGCAAGATCGGTCAGGGGTGCGAACTCGGGCTCCGCCGTTTCGCCTTTGACCACCTCGGCCGGACTCGGCAGGTCCGCCACATAGGCAAGGCGCACCAGCACCATCTCGGCGGCGCCGAGCGGGGTCGGCGCGGTGCGCACGTCATTGAGCCCCTTGAGCAGCATCTGCCAGGCCCGGGACAGCACCGGCATCGACAGCCGCTCCGCGAGCGTCCGACCGCGCACGCGCTCGAGCTCCGACACGGTCGCGGCGTCGGCCGCTTCCGGCGCGATCTTGAGCCGGGTGACCCAGTGGGTGAGGTCCAGGAGGTCCTGGAGCAGCACCACAGGATCGAGGCCTGCGTCGTACTGGCTGCGCACGAGATCGAGCGCCTGCCTGACCTTGCCGGCCATGACGGCCTCAAAGAGGTCGAAGACCTGGGCCCGGTCGGCGAGGCCGAGCATCTCGCGCACCATCTCCTCCGTCACCCGGCCGTCGCCGTGGGCGATTGCCTGGTCGAGGATCGAGAGGCCGTCCCTTACCGACCCGTCCGCCGCCCGGGCGATCAAGGCCAGCGCCGCCGGCTCCGCCTCCACCCCCTCCTTGGCCACGATCGTCTCGAGGTGCGCGAGGAGCTTGTCCGCCTCGACCCGCCTCAGGTCGAACCGCTGACAGCGCGAGAGCACGGTCAAGGGGATCTTGCGGATCTCCGTCGTGGCGAAGATGAACTTCACGTGTGGGGGCGGCTCCTCGAGCGTCTTCAAGAGCGCGTTGAAGGCCTTCTCCGAGATCATGTGGACCTCGTCGATGATGTAGACCTTGTAACGCGCCGAGGTGGGCCGATACCGCACCCCGTCGATGAGCTCGCGAATGTCGTCCACGCCGGTACGGCTGGCCGCGTCCATCTCCAGCACGTCGATGTGACGGTCCTCGGTGATGGTCCGACAGTGCTCGCAGACCCCGCAGGGGGTGGGGGTGGGGCCGCCCTTCCCGTCGGGCCCGACGCAGTTCAAGGCGCGGGCGATGATCCGCGCCGCCGTCGTCTTGCCCACGCCCCTGACCCCGGTGAGCAGGTAAGCCTGGGCGAGGCGCCCGCCTTCGAGGGCGTTGGAGAGCGTTCGCACCAACGTCTCCTGCCCGATGAGGCCGGTGAATTGCGTGGGACGGTACTTGCGGGCGAGAACGCGGTAGGGAGCGTCTGGGCGGGCGTCGGTCATCGGGCGCTGGTGGCCCCCCGGGGCGTTCGTCTGGGACCGCACGGCGGCGCGGAAGGCCGGACGACGACCCAGGGCGCGACTCGTTACGGCTGCTTCCTTCCGGACCTGACCGGTTTGGCGAGGCGCCTGTCCGCCGCCGGCCTCCCGGCTCACTATACCAGCTTTCGCGGCCCCGGGGGCAACCCTCTCCGCGCCAGCGCGTTTCCCGCCGGCAAGCCTACTCGACCGTAATGAGGCCCGTCATGCCAAGGACATCGTGAAGGAACACGGTGCACTCGAGCGGATAAGCGCCGGCCTTCACGGGCACGAACATGAGCTCCTTTTGAGCGCCAGGCCGCACCTCGATGCGCTCGATATACGGCTCCGTGACCTCGCCCGCCGCGGAGGTAAGCCTGTAGGCCGCGATCGCCTGGAAGAACTCGCGCGCGACGAAGGTGTGGGTCCGGCCGCCCGTATTCTCGAGCCGCAGCCGGTACGGCACGCCCTGCTCGAAGACGAGCGCCTCCGGCGAGAAGTCGTACTCATCTAGCGCCACCTCGATCGTCCTGGCCGCCGACCAGTCGACCGCGGCCACGCGCTCGCCCACGTCCTGGACGTAGCCGGACGGGGGGGCTCCCAGAAACGCGTCCCCCATGGCACAGCCGGACACGGCCAAGAGCACGATCGCCACCAAGCCGATGCGACGAATCATGGTCAGCCTCCTTAATTGAAGCCGCCATCCCCACCGACCCCGCCGCTTCGCCCCAAAGTCCGTCCCCGCGCAAACGGAGACGACCTCCCTAGGCGGCCGCGGGGGCTGTAGGAGCGGCTCATTTACCCCTCCTATACAACACCTGTTCTACCCGGAATAGTTCGCAACGGCGTCGAACGCCCCGTTGCCCGAGCCCGCCTCCCGTGTCACGCTTCCGCCATGGGAGGCGGAGACGTCTATACCGGACTCGTTCTCGACCGGGCGCCTCAACTTCGTCGCGACGGCGCTTGGCTGACAGCCAGGCTCAGCGACCCCACAAGCCGGTTCTTGCCGCTGTGGCGTCTCAAGAACCTCGTGGACCCGGACGAATCCGCACCGCGAGCGGCGCATTTGACCTGGAACGATGTCGACTACCTCGCCGGAGGCGACCTCGCCATCGTCTTTCTGGGGATTGCGGACGACGCGGCCTACTTCGGGCTCGACGTCTCGGAGCTGAACGAGAGCGCGAGCAAGGAGCTCGCGGGACGGCGTTTGTTCACCGAGCTGCGGACCGTCGGCCCCCTTCTGCCCGCCGGCGAGGGGGCGCTTCTCGCCTACGCCCGGGGGATGCTCTACTGGCACAGCCGTCACAAGTTCTGCGGCCGATGTGGGGGCGCGACCAAGTCCCTTGAAGGCGGCCACCGCCGGCTGTGCGAGCGGCGCTCCTGCAGGGCCTCGCACTTCCCGCGGGTCGACCCGGCGGTGATCGTGCTGGTGAGCGACGGCGATCGATGCCTACTCGGCCGTCAACCGAGATGGCCGGCGAAGCTGTACTCGGCGCTTGCCGGGTTCGTCGAGCCGGGTGAAAGCCTCGAAGAGGCGGTCGCCCGCGAGGTCAAGGAGGAGACCGGGGTCACGGTGCGCCGCATCCGCTACCACTCGTCGCAGCCCTGGCCGTTTCCAGGCTCGCTGATGCTGGGCTTTACGGCCGAAGCAGCGACGACCGAGATCGAGCTCGACCGTAATGAGCTTCAAGACGCCCGCTGGGTCGCGCGCGATGCGCTCGACGCCGCGGCCACCAAAGGCGTTCGGCTCCCGCACGCCGACTCGCTCGCCCGCCGCCTCATCGACGGGTGGCTGGCGAAAAGGTAGGGCGAGCGTCTCCCACGAGGGACCGCCCCGCTCAGTCCTGATACCGTAAAGGGTGGGCGGGGTAGACGCCGAGCATCTTGACGCTCACGGAGAAGAACTGGAGCTCCTCGAGCGCGAGCCTAACCGCCCTCTCCTCGGGGTGGCCTTCGATGTCGGCGTAGAACTGGGTCTGGGCGAAGCTTCCGTCGAGCATGTAGCTCTCGAGCTTCACCATGTTGACGCCGGTGGTCGCGAACCCGCCCAGCGCCTTGTAGAGCGCCGCCGGCACGTTGCGCACGCGGAACACGAAGGTCGTCATCACCGGCCCATCCTTGGGGTCCGGGTTCATCGGCTCGCGCG
>JBHICW010000076.1:0-9171 GCA_046759785.1 Alphaproteobacteria bacterium | reverse complement strand
TCTAGCGTTTGAGCGCCAGGGTCAGCCCGTCGCCGATGGGCACGAGGCTCAGGCTGATGCGCTCGTCCTGGTGGAGCTTCTTGTTGAGCGCGCGGATGGCGTTGGTGTCCTTGTCCTGCTTCGCTGGGTCGGCCACCGATCCCGACCACAGCACGTTGTCGATGGTGATCAGGCCGCCCGGCCGCGTCAGCGTCAGGACCCGTTCGTAATAGGCGTCGTACTCCTCTTTCTCGGCATCGATGAAGGTGAAGTCGTAACTGCCCGCCTGGCCTTCGTCCAGCAGCGCCTCCAGGGTCTCGAGGGCCGGTGCCAGGCGCACGTCGATCTTGTGCGCCACCCCCGCTTCCCGCCAGTAGCGCCGGGCCACGGCCGTCCACTCCTCGTTGATGTCGCAGGCGATGACGCGTCCGCCTTCGGGCAGGGCCCGGGCCACGCAAAGGCTGCTGTACCCGGTATAGACCCCGATCTCCAGCGCGCGGCGGGCCGCCATCAGCTCGACGAGCAGGGCCATGAACTGTCCCTGCTCGGGACTGACCTGCATCTGCGAGTCCGGCATCGGCGCCGTCTCCTCCCTGAGCCGGCGCAGGATTTCCGGCTCCCGGACTGACACCGCCGTCAGGTACTCGTACAGCGGCTCGGTGAGGGTGATGGTTCTGGGGGACATAGGTGTCTCCTCGGTCGGCCTGGGGTCGGGACTGGATGCGCCCCTAGTTACCAGGAGCATGCGCGTCAGCAAACCCGGAACGCCGGGACGACCGCCATCGCGCAGGGCCGGGCGCATGCATGAGTCGAGGACGCTCCGGCCACGTTCGTGACCGATCGCCGGCGTTCGTGTCCGTCTAGGCCGCGACAATGACGCGACGGTCTTCGCAAATTCCGCGGCCTGGGCGACACAGGCGGCCTTCTTGGTTGCTCTGCCAGCGCCCTTGATAGCGCGCCCGCTCGCGATTATATATGCATCATGATGCAATTGAGCAAACAGACCGCGGCAGCGCCCGGGAGCTCCCCGTGCTGTCAGGACATCAACGAGCTGTTGGAGATCCGCTTCTTCAAGGCGCTCTGTGATCCGAACCGGGTCGCTATCCTTGCCGATCTCGCGCAGTGCGGCGTTCCCTGCACGGTGCGCCAGATCGCCGCGGCCCTACCGGTCGACGTCTCGGTGGTGTCACGTCATCTCGCCCTGTTGCGGGATGCCGAAGTTCTCGGGGCGCAAAAGCGCGGAAAGGAAGTCTACTACTCCGTCCGGTATCAAAGGCTAGCAAGAACGTTGCGGGCAATTGCCGATGCGATCGATGCGTGCTGTCCCACCGATGCCGTCAAGTCGAAGGAGTCGGACGATGAATGACCACGACGACATCCGTAAGGAGGTGTCCAGCTTCTACGGCAAGTCCGTATCCCGACCGGCCGGCGGGGGGTGCTGTTCAGGACCGGCGCAGAAAGGCGCCGTGGCTAACCTTGCCGGCTACAGCCGCGAGGAACTGGATGCCCTGCCGGCGGACGCGGTGGTCAACTCGTTCGGGTGCGGCAACCCACTCGCGTTTAGCGACCTCGAGACCGGAGACGTCGTTCTGGACCTCGGGTCGGGCGCCGGGATCGATCTCCTCGTCGCCGCACCCAAGGTCGGCCCAACGGGCCGCGTCATCGGCGTTGACATGACTGACGAAATGATCGCCAAGGCGAAGGCGAACATCGCCGCCTCGGGCTTCGACAACGTCGAGGTGCGCAAGGGGCTGATCGAAGACCTGCCGGTCCGGTCGTCGTCGGTCGACTGGGTGGTTTCGAATTGCGTGATCAACCTGTCCCCGCACAAACCCAAGGTCTTTGCCGAGATTGCCCGCGTGCTCAAGCCCGGCGGCCGCGTGCTGATCTCCGACATTGTCGTCGACGATCTGCCGCAACGGGTGCGCCAGAACAAGGCCCTCTACACGGCCTGTGTCGCCGGCGCCATTAGCGAGGCGGCGTACCTCGACGGGCTGCGGAAGGCGGGACTGGAGGATGTCGCGGTGCGCGAGCGGTTGGTCTACGAGGCCTCGCAGCTCAAAGCAATCGTCGGCACCGAACTACCCGGTGGCGAGCCGGCGTCGGCTCCGGACCCGGGGCTTTCCGATGACGAGAGCATCGGCGAGCTTATTGGGTCGATCGTCGGCAAGGTTTGGAGCGCCAAGTTCTACGCGCGAAAACCGGGTCGCTGAGCGACAGCTTGCCGCCCCTTGCAACAGCCCTGCCGCCCGTCGCGGCGGCGCGCCGACCGCAATAAGGGCCCGAACACGCTGAGGCCGTCCACGCCACCACTTCGGGGGGCGCTCAGGCCCGCCAGGTGCGGTAGCTCTTCCGCAACGGCTGGTATTCCAGGACCCGGTGGTTGTTCGTGTCCGACAGCAGCAGCCGGTCGGGCCCGTCGGCCGCGACGCCCGCGGGCTCCCCCGCCGGAAGGCACACGGGGTCCTCGCACAGAAAGTCGCCGTCGTCGAGATCCTCCACCTGGGTGTTCTCAAGGTCCACCACCCGAACCGCCCCGTTATAGCTGTCGGCCACGATCACCTTCCCCGGCACCCAGGTGAGACCGAGCGGATGCTGCAGGCGCGCCTTCGCGAAGGACCCGTTCACGTGGCCGAAGTCGAACAGACCGGTGCCGACGAGCGTCTCCACCCGCGGTCGGTCGTCGAGGGTGACCGCGCGGACCGCGGAACTTTCGCTGTCGGCGAAGTAGAGGAGACGGCCGTCGCCGTCGAGGGCAAGACCGCTCGGCTGCGCGAGCAACGCCTCCCCCGCTGGTCCGTCGACGATGTCTTCGCCGCCGGTCCCGGCAAGACGCCGGACCGCGCCCCGCTCGAGCTCGAGCTCGCCCAGCTGGTGCGTTCCTGCGTTGGCGAAGAACAGGCGTGAACCCTTCACCTCAAGGTCCCACACGGAGGCGAGGAGGGCCTCCTCGGCGGGTATCTCGCCGTCCAGAGCCGGACCCTGCCTGCCGTTCCCGGCGAGGGTCTCCACGCGACCCTCGCTAAGGCCGATGCGACGGATTGCGTGGTTAAAGGTGTCGGCGACGAAAATCGCCTCTTCCGTCCCGACGAGCCCCTGCGGGTTGTTAAACCGGATGCTCCCGCCGTCGCCGTCGGCGAGCCCCGGCTTCCCGCTTCCGAACCGCCGCACCTCCCGCCCTGAATCGTCCAGCAGCACCACCTGGTGATGCCCGCTGTCGGCGAGAGCCCAAAGCCTGGCCCCGTCGGCGGCGCGAAGCGGCTTGATCTTTCCGGGGAAGGCAAGCGTGCCACCGGCAGCATCCGGCGGAATCAGGGCCAGCGGGGCCGACTCGAGGATTCCGCCGCCTCTCGCGTCGGCGACCATCTTGCCCACCACCTCGAACAGTCGGTCGGGGTCGGGTTCGCCCGGGGCGTGGCCGATGACCTTGCCGTCGGGTGCGATGAAGACAAGGGTGGGCCAGGCGCGTACGCCATAGGCCCGCCAGATGGTGAAGCCCGGATCGTGAACCACCGGGTGCTCGATCCGGTAGCGGGCGATCGCATGACGCAGGTTGTGCGACTCGCGCTCGGCCGCGAACTTCGGCGAGTGGACGCCGATGACGACGACCTCGTCCGGAAACGCGTCCTCGATCCGCTTGAGACTGGGAACGATCTGGAGACAGTTGATGCAGCAGAAGGTCCAGAAGTCCAGGATCACCAGCTTGCCCCTGAGCGCGGCAAGCGAAAGCGGGGCCGGCACGTTGAACCACTGCAGGCCGGGCCTGTCGATCTCGGGCGCGCTCACCGCTCTGTCCATCGTGATCTCCGCGACAACAGGTGAGAACCCCGTGGAGACAAAGAACCGGACCCGACGTGCTTCGCCACCCCGACAGCCGTAGCTGGGAACGCCTCCCTCCGACATTCCCAGCGACCCATGTTAATGTAGCTATGACCTGAACTCATTCCAAACCGCACCGTCGTCGCTCAGGGTCGCTCGTGATTTTCGCCTCCATCCAACCGTGAGCGGGGCGGCGGTGCGCCAGGGACCAGTGAGATCCCTGTCCGAGGAGAGGCGCGAGATATCGGCGGCTTGATCGAGTCGCAACACACAATCCGGTTCGGCCCTTGCCTACCCGCATCCTCAAGCCAGGGCGGGACCAAAGTTTCCCAAGGCGGACGGGCGGCCGCGCTTGAGTGGCGGGCGGCAATAGAATGGTTTGAAATTTTGTGACTTAAGCCCATAATACGGATCACGAAGGGCGCGAAGCGCCGCACGACGTGCACATTTTGCTCACAGGGAGGACCCGCACATGGCTGAAGCACGGGAACATTCATACATCCCCAAGCTTAAGGAGCAGTTCGCGGAGGGGAAGATCGACCGCCGCGAGTTTCTGCGCACCTCGACGCTTCTGGGCCTTTCGGCGACTGCAGCCTATGCGTTCGTCGGTAGGGTCACCGGTGAACCCTTCGTACGCGAGGCCAAGGCCGCCATCCCCAAGGGCGGCACGCTCCGCTTCGGCATGAGGGTGAAGCCGGTCACGAACCCTCACACCTTCGACTGGGCCTTCGACAGCGACAACATCCGCACGATCGTCGAGCACCTCACCAAAACGGACCATGAGAACGTCACCCGGCCCCATATGCTCGAGCGCTGGGAGGCGAGCGACGACCTCACGACCTGGACGTTGCACGTGCGCAAGGGCATCAAGTGGCATAACGGCCGCGACTTCGTCGCCGACGACGTGGTCTGGAACTATAAGCACGTGCTCGATGCGGAGACGGGATCGTCGGTCCTCGGCTATTTTAAGGGCGCCATGCTCGAGGAGTACGAGACCGGCGAGGTAGACGAGGAGGGCAACCCGAAGAAGTCGACGCGCCTGTGGGACGCCAACGCCATTGAAAAGGTCGACGACTTCACCGCGCGGCTCAATTTGAAGCAGCCCAAGCTCGACGTACCGGAAAACATGTTCCACTACCCGTTCCATATCCTCGACCCGGAGGAGAACGGGATCTTCGACGTCGGCTCGAACGGGACCGGCGGCTTCGACCTCGTCGAGCACGACGTCGGCCGGAAGTCGGTGATCAAGGCGCGCGACTCGTACTGGGGCGAGGGCCCATACCTCGACACGGTCGAGTTCATCGACCTCGGCGACGATCCGGCCGCGGCCATCGGCGCCATGGCGTCGAAGCAGGTGCATGGGGTGCGGCAAGGCGACATCAAGCAGCTCGACGCCTTCAAGGATATGCCTCACGTCGAGATTTACGAGGTCGCCACGGCGCAGACCGGCGTCGTCCGCGGGAAGGTCAACCAGAAACCTTTCGACGACCCGCGTGTCCGCAAGGCGTTGCGGCTCGGGATCGACACGCCGTCGATTCTCCAGCTCGCCCATCGTGGCCTCGGGGCTGCGGGCGAGCACCACCACGTGTGCCCGATCCACCCCGAGTACGCCAAACTCCCATCCATGGAGAGGGACGTCGAGGCGGCCAAGAGGCTTCTGGCCGAAGCGGGCTACCCGGACGGCGTCGACCTCGAGATCGCCTGCAAGCAGTTTCCGGCATGGGAGATCGACGCCATTCTAGGGATGGTGGAGCAGTGGTGGGAGGCCGGCATCCGCGTCAAGCTCAACCTCATGCCGTCGGCTCAGTTCTGGGCAATCTGGGACAAGGCGCCGTTCGGCTTCACGTCGTGGACGCACCGGCCGCTCGGCACCATGGTGCTGGGCCTCGCCTACCGCACGGGCGTGCCCTGGAACGAGTCGGAGTACTCGAACCCCGAGTTCGACCGACTCTTGACCAAGGCCGAGGGCATCCTCGACGTCGACAAGCGGCGCGAGGTCATGGCCGAGCTCGAGAAGATCATGCAGGAGGACGGGCCGATCGTGCAGCCCCTGTGGCGCTCGGTGTTCACCTTCTGGGACAAGCGGGTGAAGGGCTTCAAACAGCACCCCACCAATTACCTGTTCGCCAACGAGTGGGGCCTCGAGGCTTGAGGGCCCGACGCCCAAAACGCCTTGAGAGGGGGCCGGACCGGCCCCCTTCCTTTGTCCACCCTCGCCGCCGCCTCGCGCGAGCCAGGGGTTGGCCATCGCCGAGTCCTTCGGCTAGCCTGGACGGAACGAATCGGCGCCGGGGGGGGTCGAGGCCATGGCGCGCCTGCTCAATGGCCTTGTGCTGGCGACGGTGCTGGCAGTGCTTCTGTCGGTGGCGTTAAGTGCGGGCCGCGCCCAGGAGAAGACCGCCGGGTTTCTGGACGCCGTGGTCAAGATCGAGGCGGTCGTAACGTCCGACGCCCGCACCGCCGCGACGCTCGGCACCAGGCGGAGCGGCAGCGGCGTCGTCATCGGCGACGACGGCCTCATCGTCACCATCGGCTACCTTATCCTCGAGGCCGAATCGGCGGAGGTGGTCGCCCGCGAGCAGCGGGTGTCCGCCACCATCATCGGCTACGACCACGAAACCGGGTTGGGCCTGCTTCGCGCGGCGACACCCCTCGACATTGCCCCCCTCGAGGTCGGCGATTCTTCGGCGCTGAGGGTGCGCGACCTCGTCCTCGTGGCCTCCCACGGGGGCCTGGATCGCGCACAGCGCGCCTACATCGTCTCGCGGCGCGAGTTTGCGGGCTACTGGGAATACCTCGTCGACGACGCGATCTTTACCACCCCACCCTACCCGGAGTTCGGTGGGGCGGCGCTGATCGGAGGAGACGGTCGGCTGGTCGGGATCGGGTCGCTGGCGGTGGGCGACGCCGTGCCCGGCGAGACCTCCGTGCCGGGCAACATGTTCGTGCCGATCGACTTGCTTAAGCCGATCCTGGGCGACATGCTGGCTCACGGCCGGCGCGCGGGGCGGGCTCGGCCGTGGATCGGCATGTTCACGGAAGAGTTCCGCGGACATGTCTTCGTGACCCGCGTCGCCCCCGACGGCCCGGCCGAGAAGGCGGGTGTGAAGCCGGGCGACATCGTCCTCGCCGTCGCCGGTGAAGGCGTGGAAAGCCTGGCCGACCTCTTCCGGAAGGTGTGGGCTCGCGGCGACGCCGGGGTCGAGGTCCCGCTCGCCATTGTCCAGGGCAGCACCGTCCGCGAGATGCTCATCCACACCGCCGACCGCTATGACTACCTGCGCCTCGGGGCCAGGAGATAGTGGCGCCCGCGGGTCTCAAGGCCGCGCCGGGTGGTCTCCAGCCGCGGCGGACGCTCAGATCCGCGACGCGGACAAGAACGTAACCTGACCCACCCGCGGCCGAGCGGCGTCGCACCGGGCGAAGTAGGCGCTAAGCTCTCGGCGCCGGGCCAATTGCCTCACCTTCGCGAGCGCCCGCTTGAGTTCGGCCGGCGTCACCAGTTCCCAGACCGAATCGCCGGCACGCCAGGCGGCTCTGAGTGGGCCCGTGGGGTCGAAGTAGGCGGCGCCCTGCAAGACGGCGTCCGGCGCCACGATCCGCTCATATGCGGCGAAGCCTGCGGCGCTGAGCATGTCCTCAAGCCGGTCGAAGGGAATGCAGCGGCGGCGCACCCGGGCCACGGCCTCGGGGATGAGATGGTAGTACCAGAACCCGCCCTCGAGCTGCTCCTGCGAGCACGCGCTGATGACGACGACACCGCCGGGCCCCAGCACACGGTAGGCCTCTTCCAGCGCACGCCGATGCCCGGGGTAGTCGGCGTCCTCCCCGGTTTCGAGATGGTGGAGGACCTGGTTGAACATGACGGCGTCGAACGACCGATCGGCAAAGGGAAAGCTTTGCACA
Source organism: Alphaproteobacteria bacterium (assembly GCA_046759785.1). Lineage (GTDB taxonomy): Bacteria > Pseudomonadota > Alphaproteobacteria > JBHICW01 > JBHICW01 > JBHICW01. The sequence goes on along the minus strand of JBHICW010000076.1, from coordinate 1,467 downwards.
CGGCCCCGGATCAAAGTCAAACGACCGCCACGCTCGGCGGCCCTGAGTGTGCGCCGGGCCACCCGCAACATCCCATCGCTCGGGTCGAGGGCGACGATTCGGCCGACGCGACCCGCAAGCGCCTTCGCGTACGCGCCGGTCCCTGAGCCCGCGTCGAGCACGCGGAGCTCGCCGGGCGGCCGGCCGCACCGGGTGAGACAGCCGACGATGACGTTCGTGCCCACCGGCACCCGGGTCGTCTCGTAGCGTGTGGCGGTGACGTCGTACTCTGTGTAGGTGCTCATCGGCGGTCCTCGCCTCGACCTGCGAAGAAGTCGGACCCGGGCCCACCGCCGCCCGCCGCGGACGACGGGCAGTGACGAAAGCGGCCGAGATCGATGCGCCCCGAGCCGTCGAAGATCACGCCCTCGGCCTCCAGGAGCTCGCGTTGACGGTCGGCATGGTCGCCGCGCCCAGGCCCCGGGCTGATCCCGCCCCCGGCGTTCACGACCCGCCACCAAGGGACGCTCGCTCCCGAAAGGGCGAACAGGGCATAGCCCACACGCCGGGCCCATCCGCCGTAGCCCGCACGAGATGCGACATCTCCGTACGTCATGACCCGCCCTCGGGGGATGGTTCGGATGACGGCGTAGTAGGCTTCGTATTCGCGCGAGGTCACGGACCCACTCCCATCGCGAGCCGGCTGCCGCCTACGGGACCGGTCCCTCCCGCTTCAGCCGATCCTTCCGAAGACGGGAAACGTGTCCAGAAGCCAAAAGGAGAAGGACGAGAGGTAGCCGGTGATCATGGCGACACCCAAGAGGAGCATCACGGCGCCGGCGATGACCTGAAGCGGACGGCCCACCCGGCGCAGAGCCTTCATCCGCCTGAGGAAGCCGTCGGTGAAAGCGGCGGCGACCAGGAACGGCACTCCAAGGCCCAGCGAATAGACGGAAAGCAGGGCGACCCCGTCCACGGCGGCGCTCGTCGCGCTCAGGGTGAGAATGGCCCCGAGCACGGGACCGATGCACGGCGTCCATCCGAACGCGAAGGCGAGGCCCAGAGCGAAGGCACCCAGCGGCCGCCCGCCCGGAACCGCGCCGTGAAACCTGAACTCCCGCTCGAGCCAGGCGGGGCGGAGGAGCCCCATCAGAAAGAGGCCGAACAGGATGATGACGGCCCCGCCCACGACGGTGGCCTCGTAGCGGTAAGCGAGCACCAGCCGCCCGAGCGCCGTTGCACTCGCCCCCATGGCCACGAAGACGAGAGAGAAGCCGAGGACGAAACAGGCGCTCAGCCCTACCGCCGGAAGGCGCGCCCGGGCCACACCGTCGGACCTCAAGACGTCAAGCGACTGGCCGGCCACGTACGAAACATAGGCGGGGACCAGCGGTAGAACGCAAGGGGACACGAAGGAAACGAGCCCCGCAAGGAAGGCCGTCAGCACGCCGATCCCGGAAATCTCTGGCATCCCGTTTCACCGCTCCG
>JBHICW010000075.1:0-9226 GCA_046759785.1 Alphaproteobacteria bacterium | reverse complement strand
AGCCGCGCCAGCGCCCACACCGCCATCGCCCGGACCAGCGGCGAAGGGTCACGGACCAGCGCCTCGACGACCGGACTCGCGGCCGCCTCACCGCTGTTGCCGAGGGCGATGAGGACGTTGCGCACGAAGCGGTCGCGGCCGGTGCGCTTGATCGTCGAGCCGGCGAAGAGCTCGCGGAAGGAGGCGTCGTCGAGGCGCGCGAGGTCGGCGAGCCGCGGCGCCGTGAGCTCGACCCGCGGCAGGAACGCGGCCTCGCGGCCGAGGCGCGCGAACTTGTTCCATGGGCACACCGCCAGGCAGTCGTCACAGCCGAAGATGCGGTTGCCCATCGGCTCCCGGAACTCTCGGGGAATATGTCCCTTGTGCTCGATGGTGAGGTACGAGATGCAGCGCCGCGCGTCGAGCCGGTAAGGCGCGGGGAACGCCCGGGTGGGGCACACGTCGAGACAGGCATGGCACGAGCCGCAGTGGTCCCGCTCGGCCTCGTCGGGCGGGAGTTCCAGCGTGGTGAAGATCTCGCCCAGAAAGAGCCACGAGCCGTACGCGCGCGAGACGAGGTTCGTGTGCTTGCCTTGCCAGCCCAGCCCCGCCCTCTCGGCCGCCGGCTTCTCCATGACGGGCGCCGTATCCACGAAGACCTTCACCGGCGCGCCGAAGCGCGTGTGGATGAAACGGCCGAGCTCCTTGAGCCGGCTCTTCATGACCTTGTGGTAGTCGCGCCCGTGGGCGTAGACGGAGACGGCCCCCCGGTTCCGCCGCCCGAGCAGGGCGCGCGGGTCCTCACCCGGCCCGTAGTTCATCCCCAGCGCGATGATCGTGCGGGCCTCCGGCCATAGGCCCCTGGGATCGGCGCGCTTGGCGCTCCGCGCCGCCATCCAGGCCATGTCGCCGTGGAAGCCCGAGGCGAGAAACGACCTGAGCCCGTCGCCGACCGCAGCCGGGTGGTCGGGGGCGGCGAAGCCCACGGCGTCGAAGCCGAGCGCCCGCGCCCGCTTCGCGATCTCACCCTTCGCCGCAGCCGGAGCGTGCGCGTTCACGGCGCCTCAGAAGTCGAGGTCGGCGTAGTGCTCGGGCGGGTCGAGGCCGGGAATTCGGTCCTCGAGCAGCGGGCGGAAGGACGGGCGCGACTTGATGCGCACATACCACTCCTTGGCGCCGGCGTGCTTCTCCCAAGGCACGTCGCCGATGTAGTCGAGCGCGGAAAGATGCGCGGCGGCCGCGATGTCGGCGAGCGAGAAGTCATCCCCCGCGAGCCACCGGCGCCGCTCGGCGAGATAACCGATGTAGTCCAGGTGTGCGTGGATGTTCGCCGCGCCCGCGCGGATGGTCTCCGACTCCGGAGCGCCCCGGCCGAGGAAACGCTTCATCACCTTCTCGCCCAAGAGGTTCGCCGACACCTCGCGGTCGAACTTGACGTCGAACCAGGCGACGAGACGGCGCGTCTCCGCCCGCGCCTCGGGCGTCTCGCCCAGCAGCCCCGGTGTGGGGTGGGTCTCGTCGAGGAACTCTGAGATGGCACCGCTGTCGGCCAGCACGGTGCCGTCCTCCTCCACCAGCACCGGCACCTCTCCCGCCGGGTTGATCTCGAGGAACTCGGCCCGCCGCTGCCACACCTTCTCCACCTTCATCTCGAAGTCCAACCCCTTCTCCCGGAGCACGATCCTGACCTTGCGGCAGAACGGCGACAGCCACAGGTGGTAGAGGGTGCGCATGGGCGCAGTCTAGCCCATCGACTCCGGTGCAAACAGGGGCGGCAGGGAGCGGCTCAGGCGCGCTTCGCTTCGGGCTCGTCGCTCAAGGGGTGGTCGAGGCGGGCGATCATCTCCTTCGGGCACACTTGCCAGAAGCGGGCGGCCTCGCGGTCCCAGGTATTGAGGAGCTCGGCGGCGAAGCGCGACTGTGTCGCCTCGACGTGGTCCGCAATCAGCCGCCTCAGCACCCCCTCCCAGTAGCCGCTCTCGAGCCGTTGCCAGATCACCGAATCCGGGTTGATCCGACGGGACAGGCGCTCGTCCGGGTCGTAGACGAACGCCATGCCGCCGGTCATGCCCGCCGCGAAGTTGTCGCCGACCGAGCCCAGGATCACGATCGTTCCGCCCGTCATGTACTCGCAACCGTTGGCGCCGCAGCCTTCGACCACCGCGTCGGCGCCGGAGTTGCGCACGGCGAAGCGCTCGCCCGCCTGCCCGGCGGCAAACAGCGTGCCGGCCGTGGCGCCGTAGAGCACCGTGTTGCCGACGATCGTGTTGCGGTGGCTCTCGAGCGGGCTCGAGGCCAGAGGCCGGACGACGATCGCGCCGCCCGAGAGCCCCTTGCCGACATAGTCGTTCGCGTCGCCGAAGAGCTCGAGCCTGACGCCCTGGACGGCGAAGGCGCCGAGCGACTGGCCGGCCGAGCCCCTGAGCCGGACGGTGATGTGGCCCGGCTTGAGCCCGGCCATCCCGAAACGGCGACTGACGATCGCACTCAAGCGGGTCCCCACCGTCCGGTGCGTGTTGCGGAGGTTGTAGGCGAGCTGGATCTTCTCGCCCTCCCCGAGGGACTCTTTAGCGTCCCGCATCATGTCCGCGTCCAGGGTGTCAGGCACCTCGTTTCGTCCCTCGAGGCTGCAATAGCGGGTGTACTCGCCCGGGTCGGCCTGGGCGAGAAGCGGGTTCAAGTCCAGATCATCGAGGAAGGGGCTGCCCCGGCTCACCTGGAAGAGGAGGTCGGTGCGGCCGATGATTTCTTCGAGCGAGCGGGCCCCCAGCGAAGCCAGGATCTCGCGAACGTCCTCGGCCACAAAGGAAAACAGGTTCACGACCTTCTCAGGCGTGCCTTCGAACTTCTCGCGCAGCTGGGGATTCTGCGTGCAGATGCCGACGGGGCAGGCGTTGGCGTGGCACTGGCGGACCAGGATGCAGCCCATCGCGACGAGTGCGGCGGTGCCGACGCCGAACTCCTCCGCTCCCATCATCGCGGCGATCACCACGTCCCGTCCCGTTCGAATGCCCCCGTCCACCCGCAGCTTGACGCGGTGCCTCAAGCGGTTGAGCGTGAGCAGCTGATTGACCTCGGTGAGCCCCATCTCCCAGGGCGCCCCGGCGTATTTGAGGCTGCTCTGGGGGCTCGCACCGGTCCCGCCGCTGTGGCCCGCCACCACGACGACGTCGGCCTTGGCCTTGGCGACGCCGCTCGCCACGGTGCCGATCCCCGCCTGCGAGACCAGCTTCACCGACACCTTGCAGTCAGGGTTGGTCTGCTTGAGATCGTAGATGAGTTGGGCCAAGTCCTCGATCGAGTAAATGTCGTGGTGCGGCGGCGGCGAGATCAGCGTCACACCGGGTGTGGAATGCCGGAGACGGGCGATCTCGACGCTCACCTTGGAGCCGGGGAGCTGACCGCCCTCGCCGGGCTTCGCGCCCTGAGCGATCTTGATCTCGATCTCGCGACAGTGGGTGAGGTACTCGGCCGTCACCCCAAACCGGCCCGACGCGATCTGCTTGATCCCCGAGTTGGGGTTGTCGCCGCTGGGCCCCGGGTGAAACCTCTCGGAGCCTTCGCCGCCCTCGCCTGAGCCCGACATCGACCCGATCCGGTTCATGGCAATCGCCAGCGTCTCGTGCGCCTCGCGGCTCAAGGCCCCGTGCGACATGGACGCGGTGACGAACCGCTTACGGATCTCGGTGATCGACTCGACCTCGTCCAGGGGAACGGGCGGCGCCTTGGGCTCGAAGTCCAACAGGTCCCTCAGGTCGACCGGCGGCCGCTCGCGCACCCTCTCGCAGTAATTCTTGAAGAGCGAGTAGGAGTCGTTGGCGACCGCCGTCTGGAGGGTGTGAACGAGCTCCGCCTCGAAGGCGTGGCGCTCGCCGCCCTGCCGATAGCGGTAGAGACCACCGATCGGCAGCACCCCGGTCTCCTCCCCGAAGGCCTCGCGGTGGAGGGCGAGCCACTTCCGCTCTATGCCGCTGAGCCCGATCCCGGAGATGCGCGAAGGCATCCCGGGGAAGAAGTCGGCGATCAGCGTGCGGGACAGTCCGACGGCCTCGAAGTTGTAACCGCCCCGGTAGGAGCTCAAGACCGAGATGCCCATCTTCGAGATGATCTTGAGGAGGCCGTCATCGACGGCTTGTCTGTAGCGGGCCACGCACTCCTCGAGCGTGCGGCCCGGGAACAGCCCGCGCCGGTGGCGATCGGCGATGCTCTCCTGCGCGAGGTACGCGTTGACGGTCGTCGCCCCCACCCCGATGAGCACGGCGAAGTAGTGGACGTCCAGGCATTCGGCCGAGCGGACGTTCAAGGAGGTGAAGGTCCTCAAGTTCTGGCGCACGAGGTGGCTGTGCACCGCCCCCGTGGCCAGGATCATCGGGATGCCCGCCCGCTCGCGATCGACCCGCTCGTCGGTGAGGATGACGTGGGTGCTGCCCTGGCGCACCGCCATCTCGGCCTCGCCCTGGACCCGGAGGATGGTCTCTCTGAGCGCATCTTCGCCGCCGTCCACCGGGAAGGTGCAGTCGATGTCGGCGGCGGCGGCGGCCATGTAACGGCGCATGGCCGCGAACTCGGCATTCGTGAGCACGGGGGACTCGAGCTGGAGGATCCGCGTCTGGGTCTCGTCCGCGGCCAGCACGTTCCCCAGGTTGCCGAGGCGCGTGTCCAGGGTCATCACCCGCCGCTCGCGCAGGCTGTCGATCGGCGGGTTGGTGACCTGGCTGAAGCTCTGGCGGAAGAAGTGGTGGAGGCCGCGGTAGTGGTCGGAAAGGACCGCCATCGGCGTGTCGTCGCCCATCGACCCCACCGGCTCCTTCGCGCCCTCCACCATCGGGTGAAGGATCATCTCGAGGTCCTCGACCGTGTAGCCGGCGCCGTGCTGGCGGCGCTTCAGCTCCTCGCGCGAGAGCGACGCGGGCTCCTTCGCCCCGACCTTGATGAGGCTGTCGAGGTGCGTGATGTTCTCGACCCACGCCCCGTAGGGGTGCTCGGCGGCGAGCATCTCCTTGATCTCGGGGTCATGGTACAGGCGGCCTCGGCCGAGATCGACGCCGACCATCTTGCCCGGGCCCAGGCGCCCCTTCTCCACGACCCGATCTTCGCGCATCGGGACCATCCCGGCCTCCGAACCCACCAAGAGCAGGCCGTCGGCGGTGACCGTGTAGCGCATGGGCCTGAGGCCGTTGCGGTCCATGCCTGCGATCACCCAGCGGCCGTCCGTGACGGCGATCGCCGCCGGGCCGTCCCACGGCTCCATCACACAGTTGCAATAGCTGTACAGCGCCCGCACCGGCTCCGGCATATCGGTGTTCTTGGACCACGCCTCGGGAATGAGCATCGTCTTGACGAGCGGCACCGACCGGCCGGCCCTGACCAGCAACTCGAAGACCGCGTCGAGTGCGGCCGAATCCGAGCTCCCGGCCTGGATGACGGGCTTCACATCCTCGGTGTGCGCGCCGAACACCTCGCTGGCCAAGCGGGCCTCGTGGCTCTTCATCCAGTTCACGTTGCCCCGAAGCGTGTTGATCTCCCCGTTGTGGGCGATCATGCGGAAGGGCTGCGCCAGCCGCCAGGTCGGGAAGGTGTTCGTGGAGTAGCGCTGGTGGTAGATGGCGAACGAGGAGACGAATCGCTCGTCCAAGAGATCCGGGTAGAAGGCCGTAAGCTGCTCGGCCAGGAACATCCCCTTGTAAATGATCGAGCGCGAGGACAGCGAGCAGATGTAGAAGTCGGTGATGTGCGCGTCGAGCACGCGCCGTTCGATCTTGCGGCGGATGACGTAGAGGTCCAGTTCGAACTGGTCCTCGTCGACGGCCCGTTCGTTGTCGATCATGATCTGCTCGATCTCCGGGCGCGTCGCGTTCGCCTTCTCGCCGATGACGTTGGTGTCGATTGGAACCTGCCGCCAGCCGTAGATCTGGTAACCGTACCGCAGGATCTCAGCCTCGACGATCGAGCGGCAGGTCTCCTGAGCGCCGAGGTCTGTCTTCGGCAGGAAGACCATGCCGACGGCGAGCTTGCCGCCCCGCGGTTCGTGACCGGTGCGGGCGATGTGCTCCTTGAAGAAGTCCTGGGGGATCTGGACGTGAATCCCCGCCCCGTCGCCGGTCTTGCCGTCGGCGTCCACGGCGCCGCGGTGCCAGACGGCCTTGAGGGCGTCGATCCCGGCGACGACGACCTCGCGGCGGGGCTTGCCGTCGATCGCCGTCACCAGGCCGACCCCGCAACCGTCGTGCTCGTGGGCCGGGTCGTAAAGCCTGTGCCGCGCCAAGCGGCGCGCGTTCGCGCGCCACGTGCTCACGAAGGCCTTGCCGCTTTCCACCGGCCGGGTCATGGCCTTCCCCTTCAGCTCGCACGGGCCAGGGGCGGAACGTCTCTCTCCGCCTTGGCCCGAAGGTACGCGTCGATGCTCCTGGCGGCGTCGCGGGCGTCGCGGATGGCCCACACCACGAGCGACGCGCCGCGGATGATGTCCCCGGCGGCGAACACGCCGTCCAGGTTGGTCATCTTCGTCTTGTCGTCGACCCTGAGCGTGCCCGAGGGGGTGACCTCGAGGTCGGGCCTGCCGAAGGCGGCGGGCAGGTCCTCAGGATCAAAGCCGAGGGCCGCGATCACGAGTTCCGCGTCGAGCTTGAAGCTCTCTCCGGGGACCGGCTCCGGCGCCAGCCGCCCCGAAGTATCCGCCGTGGTAAGCCGCATCCGCGCGGCGCGGACCTGGCGCACGGTCCCGTTTCCCAGAAACGCCTCGGGCGTGGCCAAGAAGACGAACTCCACGCCCTCTTCCTCGGCATGGATCACCTCCCGACGGGAGCCCGGCATGTTGGGCCGATCACGCCGGTAGAGGCATCTCACGGAACAGGCCCCTTGGCGCACCGCCGTGCGCACGCAGTCCATCGCCGTATCGCCGGCCCCAACGACGACGACGTTCCTGCCGCGACCGTCGAGCGCGCCCGAGTCGAACGCCGGAACGGGATCGCCCAGCCCCTTGCGGTTGCTCGCGATCAGGTAGTCGAGCGGAAGCTGGATGACGTTCCCGAGCCCGACGCCAGGCACGCCGAACTCGCGGGACTTGTAGGCCCCGACCGCGATCAGCACCGCGTCGTGGCGTTCGCGCAAATCGTCGAGCGAAGCGTCGCGGCCGACCTCGAACTCGGTGTGGTAGACCACACCCGCTTCCTCGAGGAGCGTGGTCCGCCGCTCGACCACGTGCTTCTCGAGCTTGAAGTTCGGTATTCCGTAAATGAGCAGGCCGCCCATCCGGTCGTAACGGTCGTAAACGTGGATCCGATAGCCCTTGCGTCGCAGCTGTTCGGCCGCGGCCAAGCCCGCCGGACCGCCGCCGATGATCCCGACCGACTGGTCGAGCTCGACCTCAGGCTTCGCCGCCCGGACCCAGCCCTTATCGAACGCGGTCTCGGTGATGTACTTCTCGACTGCCCCGATGGTGACCGATTCGAACCCCTTCTCGATGACGCAGTTGCCTTCGCACAGCCGATCGTGCGGGCAGATGCGGCCACAGATCTCGGGGAAGTTGTTGGTCGACGCGGCAAGCTCGTACGCCTCCTCGAGGCGGCCTTCCGCGGTGAGCTTGAGCCAGTCGGGAATGTTGTTGTGGAGGGGGCAGTGGACCTGGCAGAAGGGTATCCCGCATTGCGAACAGCGGGCCGCCTGCTGGGCGGCGCGCGCCGGCTCGAATTCGCCGAAGATCTCCCGGAAGTCGTTGCGCCTGTCGGCGGCCGCGCGCTTGTCGGGCGTCTGCTGCTCGATGGCGGTGAACTGCACCAGCTTGAGCGACACGGCTTCCTCCCCGAGACTCACCGCGCGGCGGCGGGCACGAGCGCCCGTTCTTACGCGAATTGAGACGGCGGCGCGACAAGAATCCGACATTTACGTCAATGCACCTGCCTTATTTTTTCGGGCGACCGCTGCCAGAGCACGGCTCGCCCCATCTTTGCGAGGAGCGCAACCGCCATTAGTCCCGATCCGGGACTAATTTCACCTCGGGCCCCGCCCGACCGCGATGGTAGGATGCCCGCCAAAACTACGCGGAGCCGCGGGCGTGTCGTTGCTGCAGATCATCGTGCTGTCCCTTGTCCAGGGCATCACGGAGTTCCTTCCCATCAGCTCGTCGGCCCACCTCATCCTCGTTCCCGACCTCACCGGCTGGCCCGACCAGGGCCTGGTGATCGACGTCGCGGTCCATGTCGGCACCCTTGCGGCGGTGATGCTGTATTTCCGGCGCGACATCTGGGAGATGGTGACCGGGGTGGGGAGCCTCCTGAGGCGCCATCGGGCCACTGGCGGCCGCCTCGTCGCCCAGCTCGTGGTCGCGACCCTGCCGGTGGTGGTCGTGGGCGCGGTGCTCATCGACGTGGGCGCCGAGCGCCTGCGGACTCCCGCGGTCATCGGCTGGACGATGCTGGGGTTCGGGCTCCTGCTCTACGCGGCCGACTCGCTGGGCACGACCGTGCGGCGGATCGAGGACATGACCATGGGCAGTGCGTTGTGGATCGGGCTCGCCCAGACCCTTGCGCTCATTCCGGGGACCAGCCGCGCCGGCGTCACCATGACGGCCGCCCGGTTCCTCGGTTTCGAGCGCCAGGCGGCGGCCCGCTTCTCGATGCTGCTTTCGATCCCCGTCGTCGCCGCGGCCGGGCTGCGCTCGGCCCTCGAGCTCTACCGCTCGGGCGACCCCGCGGTCACTTACGCAGCCGGGCTTTCGGCGGCGCTGGCGTTCGTCGCCGCCCTCGCAGCCATCGCCTTTCTCATGCGTTGGCTGCGCCGGGCGCGGTTCACCCCCTTCGTCGTTTACCGCCTCATCGTCGGGGGGGCCCTGCTCGTCTGGGCTTACGTTTGAGCCGTCTCAGCCCGAGGAGGGGGTCTCGGCCGCCCCGCCCCGCCGGTAGCGGCCGAGGTAGGTGGGCACGATGACCTCGACCGCCGTCGGCTCGACCCCTAGGTCCTTGAGCCTGAGCGCCATGCGCCCGACGAGGTTGTCGCGCTTCAGCAGGCGGAGCTGGTCGCGGGTGAGGGGCGGACGAGGAAGCCGCTCGAGCACCACCGCCTGCAGTTCCGCTAGGGCGAAGGGCACAGGCATGAGCAGCCGCCGGCGGTTGGTCTCGGTGAGCACGATCTCCATGATGTCACGGTAGCGATAGACCCGGGGACCGCCAAACTCAAAGGTCTTGCCGGCCGCGGCCGGGTCCGTGAGGAAGCGGGCCAGGCCGTCGGCCACGTCGCCCACGTAGACGGG
>JBHICW010000074.1:0-9296 GCA_046759785.1 Alphaproteobacteria bacterium | reverse complement strand
CTCGAGGTGCCCGAGACGGTGGACGGCGACGGGAACTTCCTTCCCCACGTGCCGCTCTTCGCCGGCAAGAACGTTTTCGACGCCAACGACGACATCGCGGACAAGCTCGCCGAAGCGAGCGGGCTTCTCGCGCGCGGCGAGGTCATGCACACCTACCCCCATTCGTGGCGGTCGAAGGCGCCCCTCATCTTCCGCAACACGCCCCAGTGGTTCATCAGCATGGAGACGAATGAGCTCCGGCGGAAGGCGCTGGCCGCGATCGACCGGGTCCGGTGGGTGCCGCCCAGCGCCCGCAACCGCATCTACGGCATGGTCGAGGAGCGGCCGGACTGGGTGGTCTCGCGCCAACGCGCCTGGGGGGTGCCGCTGCCCGTCTTCGTGGACAGGAAGACGGGGGAGATCCTGCGCGACCCGGCGGTGCTCGAGCGCGTCGCCGCGGCGGTCGCGGCGGACGGCGCCGACGTGTGGTTCGTGAGCGAGCCGAAGCGCTTCCTCGGCAGCGACTACGACGGGCGCGCGTACGAGAAGGTCGAGGACATCCTCGACGTCTGGTTCGAGAGCGGTTCCACCCACAGCTTCGTCCTGGAGACGCGCCCGGACCTCGAATGGCCCGCTTCCCTTTACCTCGAAGGGTCTGACCAGCACAGGGGCTGGTTCCACTCCTCGCTGCTCGAGGCCTGTGGGACCCGCGGCGAGGCGCCCTACGAGGCGGTGCTCACGCACGGCTTTGTCGTCGACGCGGAGGGGCGCAAGATGTCCAAGTCCCTCGGCAACGTCATCGCACCCCAGGAGGTGATGGACGAGTACGGCGCCGACATCCTCCGGATCTGGGCGGTGAGCGCCGACTACGCCGAGGACCTCAGGATCAGCAAGGAGATCCTGGACTACCAGGCCGACGGCTACCGGCGGCTACGCAACACGTACCGTTATCTCTTGGCCAACCTCGCGGGCTTCAAGCCCGAGGAGCGGCTGGCGCATGAGGAGATGCCGCCGCTCGAGCGGTGGGTGCTCCACCGACTCGTCGAGCTCGACGCGCTGGTCCGCCGCTCGTGCGAGGCCTTCGACTTCCACCCCTTGTTCACGGCGCTCCACAACTTCTGCGCCGTCGACCTTTCCGCCTTCTACTTCGACGTCCGCAAGGACTCGCTCTACTGCGACCGCCCGGACTCGGCCCGCCGGCGGGCTGCGCGGACCGTGATGGACGCGCTTTTCTCCTGCCTCACCGCGTGGCTGGCCCCCATCATCTGCTTCACGACCGAGGAAGCATGGCTCCACCGCTACCCGGACGAGGAAGGGAGCGTGCACCTCCGCCTCTTCCCCGAGCTCCCAGGACGCTGGCGCGACGACGCGCTCGCGGACAACTGGGAGAAGGCACGGCGGCTGCGCAGGGTGGTGACCGGCGCGCTTGAGGTTGAGCGGCGGGAGAAACGCATCGGCTCGAGCCTCGACGCGCACCCGACCGTGTACGCGCCGGGCGAGCACGTGGCGGCGATGGACGGCGTCGCGCTTGCCGAGATTGCCATCACCTCGGCGGCCACGCTCATGGAGGGCGAGCCGCCCAGCGAGGCCTTTACGCTGGACGAGGTGCCCGGCGTCGGGGTGGTGGCGGGCCTGGCCGAAGGACGCAAGTGCGACCGCTGCTGGCAGGTGCTCACCGAGGTGGGAAGCCTTCCCGCCCACGCCGACCTTTGTCGGCGCTGCGCCGACGCGGTGGACGCGCTCGCCGCAGGCTCGGCGACTTGACTCGATGCTCGGCCTAGGCCTCGCCGTCGCGGCCGCGGTTGTCGCGGTCGACCGCCTTGTCAAGTGGTGGCTTATCGCCGCGCTCGGCCCCGACGAACGGGTGCTCGAGGTGACCCCCTTCTTTGCCCTGGTCATGGTGTGGAACCGGGGTCTCAGCTTCGGGCTGCTCGCCACCGACCTCTCTTACCTTCCCTGGCTGTTCATCGCGGTGGCCGCGGGGATCGTGGCGGGCCTGGTCCTGTGGCTCAGGCGGGTGCGCCTGTGGTGGCTCGCCGCCGGGATCGGGCTCGTCATCGGCGGTGCCGTCGGCAACGTGATCGATCGGTTGCGCTACGGCGCCGTGGCCGACTTCTTCGACCTCCATGTCGCGGGCTACCATTGGCCTGCGTTCAATGTCGCCGACGCGGCGATCTCGGTGGGGGTGGTGCTGCTCCTGGCTGACGCCTTGTTCGTTCGCCGCGAACGGTCTAGATAAAGGGGCGACATGTCGGAGATCGTCCGCAACACCTGTCGTGGCCCGCTGCCCTGGGTGGCGGCGTGTCTCGCGCTCGCGGTCGCCCTTCCGGGCTGCGAAGAGGCGAGGGAGGCTCTGGGCTTCAGCAAGCAGCCGCCGGACGAGTTCCAGGTCGTCGCGCGGGCTCCCTTGAGCGTTCCCCCGGACTTCACGCTCAGGCCGCCCGAACCCGGCGTCCCGCGGCCGCAGGAGGGAACGCCCGAGGACCAGGCACGGGACGCCCTATTGGGGAGCGGCGTGGGCGCGCCGACCGCCGCGGCGGGGGGCGCGCTTTCGCCGGGCGAGGCGGCGGTCCTCGCCAATGCCGGCGCGGAGCACGCCGACCCCAACATCCGCGACGTCCTCAACGAGGAGAACGCCGTCTTCGCGGCCCGTAACAAGAGGTTCGTCGATCGGATCATCTTCTGGCGGCAGAAGGTGCCCGAGGGCGTGGTCGTCGACCCCGAGAGGGAGGCGCAGCGCCTCGAGGAGAACGCCGCGCTCGGCGACCCGATGACCGAGGGGGAGACCCCGGTGATCGAGGAACGGGAGAAAGGCTGGCTCGAGGGATTCTTCTAGGGCGCTGAGGTCCTTTCCCTGGGTCGCGTGGATGGCCGACGTGGGGGCGGCCGGGGCCCGGGGCCTGAGGAGGCAGGAGACGCCTACGGTGTATCGGCGGTTCCTTGAAGGGCGGGCGGTCGGGTTCGTCGTCGCCCTCCTCACCCTTTCCTTCGCTGCGGTGCCGGCCCGCGGCGGCCTTTTCAACCCTGAAACCTTCACCCTCTCCAACGGCATGCAGGTCGTGCTCGTCCCCGACCATCGTGCACCGGTGGTGAGCCACTGGGTCTGGTATCGGGGAGGGGCGGCGGACGAGCCGGTCGGCAAGTCGGGCGTCGCCCACTTCCTGGAGCACCTCATGTTCAAGGGCACGCCAACCGTGCCCCAGGGGGAGTTCTCCCGCATCGTGGCGCGCAACGGGGGGACCGAGAACGCCATGACCAGCCAGGACTACACCGCCTACTTCCAAAGCGTCGCCCGCGACCGGCTGGAGCTGGTGATGCGGCTCGAGGCGGACCGGATGGTCAACCTGATGTTCTCGGACGAAGAGGTGGCCCGCGAGCGCGACGTGATCCTGGAGGAACGGCGCTCGCGCGTGGACAACGAGCCCTCGGTACAGCTCTTTGAGATGATGAACGCGGTGCAGTTCCTGGCGCACCCTTACGGCACCCCCGTCATCGGGTGGGAGCACGAGATCGAGAGGCTCACGGCCGAAGACGCGCGCGCGTTCTACCGCCGCCACTACGCGCCGAACAATGCGTATCTCATCGTGGTCGGGGACATCACGGCAGCCGAACTGAGGCCACTTGCCGAGAAGTCTTACGGGGCGATTTCGGCCCGCGAAATTGCACCGCAAATCCGACCGCAGGAGCCGCCTCAGCGCGGGGCGCGGCGGGTGGAGTTGCGTGATAAGCGGGTGCGTCAGCCCGAGTGGCGCCGCAGCTACCTGGCCCCGAGCTTGAGCGCCGGCGCCAGCGAGCACGCGTACGCGTTCGAGGTGCTCGCCGAGGTGCTCAGCGGGACCACCGGCCGGCTCTACCGGGCGCTCGTCGTCGAGAAGAAGCTCGCACTGTGGGCCGGGGCCGGTTACGACGGCGTCAACCTCGACCTCAGCGAGTTCTTCCTCTATGCCGCTCCGGCGCCGGGGGTCGGGATCGACGATCTCGAGGCGGCGCTAGAGGAGGAGATTGCGCGTCTCCTCACGCAAGGGGTCGACGAGGACGAGGTGGAGCGCGTGAAGCGGACAATGCGCGCCGATGCCGTCTACGCGCGCGACAGCCGGTACCTCGCGGCCCGCGTCTTCGGTGAAGGCCTCACCGCCGGTCTTACGGTGGAGGAGGTGGAGGCGTGGCCAGACCGCATTCAGGCGGTGACGGTGGGGGCGGTGAACGCCGCGGCCCGCTTCGTCTTCCGTCCGGAGGCCTCGGTGACGGGCGTCCTCCTCCCCGGGGAGCCAGCCTCGTGAGACGGGCTCGGCGGCGCTGGGACCGACGTCTTGCGGCAGCTCTCGCCGGCACCGTGCTCACGCTCCTCGCCGCCGTCCTGCCAGTCCAGGCCGCAAAGGTCACCCGGGTGGTGAGCCCCGGCGGGCTCGAGGCCTGGCTGGTCCACGAGCCGGCCATCCCCATCGTCTCGCTGGAGCTTGGCTTCCGCGGCGGTGCGTCCCTTGACCCGCCAGGGCGAGAGGGTCTTGCCGAGATGGTGTCCGGCCTCCTCGACGAAGGAGCGGGCGATCTCGACAGCCAAGCGTTCCAGAGGCGTCTGCAGGAACTCGCGGTGCGCATGAGCTTCGACGTCGGCCTCGACACCTTCGGGGGCAGCCTCGAGACCTTGAGCGAGAACCTCGACGACGCGTTCGACCTGTTGAGGCTCGCGCTCACCGCCCCGCGCTTCGACGCGGAACCGGTGGAACGGGTTCGCCGCCAGAGCCTCGCGAGTCTGGCGCAGGCGGCGGAGGACCCAGACCGGGTCGCACGACGGACGTGGTTCCGCACCGCCTTTCCCGACCACCGTTACGGCCGGCCGGTTCGCGGCACCGAGGAAAGCGTTGCGGCGATCACCGCGGGCGACCTCCGCGCCTTCGTCGCCCGCCAGTTCACCCGCGACAAGCTCATCGTCGGGGTGGTCGGCGACGTCGGGCCGGAGCGCCTGGCCGGCCTCCTCGACGCCACCTTCGGCGCCCTGCCGCCGGCCTCCGCCGTGCCGGAGGTGTCCGAGGCCGCCCCGGCCGACTCGGGCGCTCTCATCGTCGTGCGCAAGCCGAACCCGCAGAGCGTGGTCGTCTTCGGCCACGCCGGGCTCAAGCGGGACGACCCCGACTTCTACGCCGCTTATGTCATGAATAACATTCTGGGCGGCGGCGCCTTTACCTCGCGCCTGGGCAAGGAGGTGCGTGAGAAGCGAGGCCTGGCCTATGGCGTGTATACCTACCTCCACCCCCTCGACCACGCCGGGCTGTTCATGGGCGGGGTCGCGACGGAGAACAGCCGGGTGAAGGAGTCGCTGGCCATCATCCGCCGCGAGTTCGCACGGATGCGGGACGAGGGGGTGAGGGAGGAGGAGCTCGCCGACGCCAAGACGTTTCTCACCGGGTCCTTCCCCTTGCGCCTTACCAGCAACGACAGGATCGCGAGGATGCTGGTGGGCATGCAGCTCGACGAGCTGGGGATCGACTACCTCGAGCGCCGGAACGGCTATATCGAGGCGGTGACTCGCGAGGACGTCGGTCGCGTGGCGGCCCGTCTCTTGAGCCCGGAGGCGCTCCGAATCGTGGTGGTGGGTGAACCCGAGGGGCTCGCCACCGACGACTAGCGCACCCGGCCCCGCGTGTTGGGTCGGGCCGTGGAACCCTCAGTAGTATGGTTTATTAGTTCAACAACCCATGGCCACGCTCTACGAGCAGGTCACCGAGAGCTGCTTTTCCGAGAAGATCGGCGAAGGCGGGCTCAGCGCGGGTGCCTTCGAGACGGCGCTCGGCGAGGCCGGGACGGCGCTGCCTCGGCTTGAGGCCGTCCGCGCCGGCGACCGCTCGTGCCTCTTGCGCCTGCCCGGGCGCAAGGACGACCTCGAGGCGCTGGTCCCCGTCGCGGGGCGCTACGTCGACGCCTTCGACGACGTCGTCGTGCTGGGGACCGGCGGGGCGACCCTCGGCGGTCAGACTCTCGCCGCGCTGGCGGTCGAGGGCCCGGTCCGGCGACCCCGGCGGTCGGAGCTCCACTTCATGGACAACATCGACCCCACCACCTTCACCGCGCTCATCGAGAGGCTGGATATGCGCGGCACCGGGTTCCTGGTCATCTCGAAGTCGGGCGGCACGGCCGAGACTCTGGCCCAGGCGCTCGTCGCCTTCCAGGCCGTGCGTGAGGCTGTGGGCGAGGAGCCGGCGGCCCGCCACTTCACCATGATCACCGGACCCGGGGACTCGCCGCTGCGCCGACTCGCGACCGGCTGGCGCGTCGCCGTGCTCGACCATGACCCGGACATCTGCGGGCGTTTCTCGGTCCTCTCGCTCGTCGGGCTTCTGCCGGCGATGATCGCCGGGCTCGACGCCTGGGCCGTGCGCGAGGGCGCTGAGGTCGCGCTGAGGGCGGCGCTCGAGGCGCCCAGGCCGCTGGCGTGTGACCCCGCGGTCGGCGCGGCGATCAGCGTCGGGCTCATGCGCGAGCGCGGCACCGCCACCACCGTCCTCATGCCCTATGCCGACCGGCTCGCCACCTTCGGCCTGTGGTACCGGCAGCTGTGGGCCGAGAGCCTCGGCAAGGACGGGCGCGGGACGACGCCCGTGAGGGCGATCGGTGCGACCGACCAGCACAGCCAGCTCCAGCTCTACCTCGCCGGGCCGCGCGACAAGATGTTCACGCTGATCACGCTCACCCGGGCCGGGGAGGGCCCGCGCATCGCCGTCGACCTCGCCGGCAGCGGCGCCCTCGCCTACCTCAGGGGCCGGACGCTGGGCGATCTCCTCGACGCGGAGCAGCGGGCCACCGCCGATATGCTGGCCGGTCACGGGCGACCAACGCGAGAGTTCCGCTTGCGGGAACTCAACGAAAAGGTTATGGGTGCGCTGCTCATGCACTTCATGTTGGAGACCATCGTCGCCGCCGACCTCATGGGCGTCGACCCGTTCGACCAGCCGGCGGTGGAGCAGGGCAAGGCGCTCGCCCGCGCCTACCTCGCCCGGACGGCGGCGCCGTGACGATCCGTCGCCTGTCCCCGGCCACGGTCAACCACATCGCCGCTGGCGAGGTCGTCGAACGGCCGGCCTCGGCGGTCAAGGAGCTGGTGGAAAACGCCCTTGACGCGGGCGCGCGGCGGGTGGACGTCGTCGTCGGTGGGGGCGGTCGGACCCTGATTTCGGTCACCGACGACGGCTGCGGCATTGAGCCCGGGGAGCTCGCGCTCGCGGTGGAGCGGCACGCGACGTCGAAGCTCGCGCATGACGACCTCGCGAACATCACCACGCTCGGCTTCCGGGGCGAGGCGCTTCCCTCGATCGGGGCGGTGAGCCGGCTCACCCTGACCAGTCGGCCCCCCAGTGCCGCCGAGGCCTGGACGATCTCGGTTGCCGCGGGGGAGAAAAGCGAACCGGCGCCGGCGGCGTTTGGCTTCGGCACCCGAGTCGAGGTGCGCGACCTGTTCTTTGCCACGCCCGCGCGGCTCAAGTTCCTCAAAGGGGAGCGGACAGAGCTCCAATCCGCGAGTGAGGCGGTCACCCGGCTGGCCCTGGCCCACCCCGAGGTGGCGTTTGCGCTCATGGCTGACGGGCGTCGCATGCTTCGGCTGGAGGCGGAAGGGGGTGACCTCTTCGAGGCTCGCCTCGGGCGGGTGGCGGCGGTGCTCGGGCGCGCCTTCGCGGACAATGCGGTCGCGGTGGAGGGGCGCCGCGAGGAGGTGCGGCTCGACGGTTACGCCGGCCTGCCGACGCTCACTCGGGCGACCTCGCGGGCGCAGTACCTGTTCGTCAACGGCCGGCCGGTGCGGGACAAGCTGCTCTTGGGGGCGATGCGGGCGGCGTACCAGGATCTCATGGCGCGCGACCGACATGCCATCGTGGCACTGTTCCTCGAGCTGCCGCCTCGGCTGGTCGACGTCAACGTCCACCCGACCAAGGCGGAGGTGCGCTTCCGCGACCCCGGCCTCGTGCGCGGGCTCGTCGTGGGGACGTTGAGGCAGGCGCTCACCGAGGCCGGCCACCTGGCGGCGACGACCGTCGGCGAGGCCGCGCTCGCCGCGTTGAGGCCGGGGTCCGGGGGCGTGCGGGAGGGCCGCGGCGGCCCCAGATTTTGGCCTGACGGCGCCGCCTTCGCCGGCGCGGGCGCCAAGGGCGGGGGCGGGCCCCAGGGTCTTGGCGACATGGCGGCGGCGTTCCAGGCGCCGCTCGGGCCCGAGCTCGAGGTCCCGTCGGCCCGCGCGGAGGCGCCGGAGGAGGCGGGCGCAGCGACGGAGGACTACCCCCTCGGCGCCGCCCGCGGCCAGCTCCACGCCACCTACATCGTCGCCCAAACGCGTGACGGCCTCGTCATCGTCGATCAGCACGCCGCCCACGAGCGGCTCGTCCATGAGCGGATGAAGGCGGCGCTCGAGGCCGAGGGCGTGGCCCGCCAGGCCCTCTTGATGCCCGAGGTCGTGGACCTCGACGACGGGGCGGTGGCCAGGCTCACGGCGCGCCGCGACGAGCTTGCCGAGCTCGGCCTCGTCATCGAGGCGTTCGGCCACGGGGCGGTGGTGGTGCGCGAGGTGCCTGCGCTGCTGGGAGAGGTGAACGTTCAGGGGCTCGTTCGCGACCTCGCCGACGACCTCGCCGAGGTCGGCGAGGCGCTGAGCCTGAAGGAGCGGCTTGCAAACATCTGCGCCACCATGGCCTGCCATGGCAGCGTGCGGGCGGGCCGCCGCCTCACGGTCCAGGAGATGGACGCGCTCTTGCGCGAGATGGAGGCCACTGCCCACGCCGGCCAGTGCAGCCACGGCCGGCCGACCTACGTCGAGCTCAAGCTCGCCGACATCGAGAAGCTCTTCGGGCGGCGGTAGGTCACACCTAAGACCACCAAGGCACCAAGGCGCCGAGGCTGTCTTCGTGCTTCGCTGGGCCCCTTACGACGTGGGTTCTCGCTCCCCTATGACGATCCTTTGTGGCTTCGCGCCTTGGCGGTGAATGACCGCCTTAGGGCGACCAACAGAGGAACACGAGCCGGGTCGTGCCGTAGCGGCGCTCATCGGCGGTGAGGAAACCCGGGGGCGGCGTGAACGGCTCGCCGGCGCCGAGTTCGACCACGACGATCGCCGCTTCTGCGAGCCAGCCGCCTTGCGCCAGCGCGGTGAGGGCACCGGCGGCGAGGCCGCGTCCGTAGGGCGGGTCGAGGAGGGCGAGGCGCGCGGGCGGGCGGGGCGCCGGCCCCAGCCGGGTGGCGTCGACAGCCACGATCGTCACCCGCTCGCCTTCACCGAGAAGGGCGGCGTTGCGGCGAAGGAGCCGGAGCGCGACGCGATCGTTGTCGACGAAGGT
>JBHICW010000073.1:0-9582 GCA_046759785.1 Alphaproteobacteria bacterium | reverse complement strand
GCCGCGTCCTTGTCCTTGTTGGCCCACTCGTACCAGAGCGGGACCGCGAGCTTGGTGAACCTTTCCACGTCTTCCTGGGACAGGCGCGTCACGACGCTGCCGGCCTCCTCGAACTTCTTCCAGGCCTCTTGGTCCGCCTTCTGGATCCCCGCATGGTGGAAGTTCGAGTAAACCTGCACTTCATCTTCGACGAACTGCTGCATCCTCGGCGAGAGCGCGTTCCATGCCCTCATTCCAACGGTGAGATCCTGAAGGTCCACCGGCTGGTAAATCGACATGAACCCCGGCGGTCCCATGGAGATGTACTTGGTCACCTGGTGGAAGCCGAGGGCGTAGTTGATCGCCGGACCGACATAGTCGGCGACGTCGATCGTGCCCTTCTCCAGCGCCGGGAAGATCTCCGAGCCCGGCAGCAGCGTCGTCTTGGCACCCGCCGCCGAGAACAGCTGGGCCACCATCCCGCCCGGCACGCGCATCTTCCGGCCTTTGAAGTCGTCGATCGAGCGGATCGGCACCTTCGAGTGGATGATGTTCGGGCCGTGCTGGATGTGGCCGACGTAGTACATGTCGAACTTGGCGAACAGCTCGCGCGCGATCTCGCGTCCGCCGAGGGAATAGAAGAACACGTCCCATTCGTGCGGATTACGAAGACCAAGCGGGTAGGAGCTCAGGAACACGGACGCCGGCAAGCGCCCCGCCCAGTACAGCGTGAACGGGGTCATCCCCTCCAGTACACCGTTCTTGACCGCGTCGAAAAGCTGCCAGGCACCGACCACCTCCTTGGCGCCGAACGGCTGGAAGGCGAGTTCGCCGCCGGTCTTCTCGACGACGCCGTTGCACCACTGCTTGAAAAGGTCCAACCCGACCCCGCCGGGCCACGAGGTCTGGATCTTCCAGGTCGTCGTCTGCCCCTTGGCGGTGCCGATATAGGGGAAGCCGAGCTGACCGCCCGCCCCTAGAGCTGCCGCGGCGCCACCCGTGGCCGCCGCGGTCTTAAGGAGGCCGCGGCGGGTGATCGCCGGCGCCGCCTTGACGGCCTTCTTCGTCCTGCTGGATGTCTTCATCGCCTTCCCTCCCCGGTTGCGTGTCTTTCAGGGCCTCTCATGAGAGAAGCATCAGGTTTGCTTCGCCATTGCGAACAACCACTAGCCCGCCGACGCGACAACCCGACCGGGAGCCAAACTACCCGCGTCTGCCTGCCGCTTGCAGGCTCTGCAAACCGGCTCCGAGTCTTTTAGCCCCTTGATCGCTTTCCGGCAAGCGATGATGCGCGTCCGGGGCAAATTGGCCGCGGGAGAAGGGCCGGCGCGCCCGGCCCGCACCCTTCGTCCCGCCTTCTCGACCGGCGGGGCCCCTCGGGCGTGACGGCGATCACTGACGGCGCCTCCGTGAAGGCGCTAGACAGGGCGAACCCTCCTCACCGCAGCCTTGCTCAAGGCACCCTCTCCCGGGGCTGCCGCGCGGGGGCCGCAGCCCGACCCCCCCTTTTTTGGGCGGCACCAACCCGCCCCGTAATGACGAGGGATGAGCAGCGCCGCGCATTCGCCTGCCTCAGGCCCGCCATGGTCCCATCTCCCTAAAGGCAAGCGCCGGGGCCCGGACTGCCGTGGCCGGCCCGCTTCGCGCCCAAGCATCATGCCCGGCGTGCCACTGCTGTCAACGCGCCCGACCCTGGAGATCGCCGGTCGCACCCCGAGTCCCGAATTCACACTTGACGGGATACGACCCTGCGGCACTATAGCGTAGACGATACAAGGCGCCAGCCGATCAAACCATCGCTAGGGAGGAGCACAACCCATGAAGAAATCTTCGCTCAGAACAAGCCGCCGGACCTTCCTCGCCGGGGCGACGGCCCTCGCCGGCACCATGGCCGCCGGTCTTCCGGTCCACCGCGCCCGCGCGGCAAGGTCCCTGAAGATCGGCACCTATGGCGGTTACTTCCAGGATTCGTTTGACAACCACATCTACCCGGACTTCACCGGGGCCACGGGCATCGAGGTCGATTCGATCTCAGAGCCCACGGGCGAGGCCTGGGTGGTACAGCTCGAGACCGCTGCCAAAGCCGGCATCGCGCCCGCCGATGTGTCCATTCTGGCGCAGGTCGGCATGCTGCGCGGCCAGCGTTCGCGGCTGTGGGCCGAACTGGACCTTGGAAAGCTCCCCAATTCCAAGTACCTCCAGCCCCACTTCATCCACCGCTATCCCGATGGCAAGGTGGACGGCATCGCGGCGCTGGCCTGGTACATCACGCTGGTGACGAACACCGAGGTCTACCCCGAGGCGCCCACCTCTTGGACCGAGCTCTGGAACCCGCGGAACAAGGACTCGATCGGCATGCTCGCGCTGGCGAGCAACTCGTTCCTCTTGGAGATCACCGCCGTCACCTTCTTCGGCGGCAAGGAGATCCTCAAGACCAAGGAAGGCATCCTCACGGTGCTGGACAAGCTCGCCGAGGCGAAGCCGAACGTGAAGCTGTGGTATCGGGACGAAGGCCAGTTCCAGCAGGCGCTCCAGGCCGGCGAGATCCCGATGGGGCAATACTACCATGACGTCACAGGCCTGGCCGCCGCGGAGGGTGAGCCGGTGCGGTCCACCTTCCCCAAGGAAGGCGGAATTCTGGACTTCGGGTCCTGGGCGGTGTCCCGCGCTTCGAAGAAGCTCGAGACGGCTTACATCTTCATTGACTATATGTGCCAGCCGGAGATCCAGGCGACGCTGGCGCGGAAAGTGGGCACGGCACCGGTTGTCGAGCGCAAGTACACCGATCTCACCGACGAGGAGTTCGGCGCCGTCGGCAGTGAGATCCCGCCCATCATCCCCGAGTACCGGATCTACCTCGACTGGGGTGACTGGGTCTCGGAGAAGTGGACGGAGATGATCACGAGCGCTTGAGCCGCGCTCGTCCGCGGGCCGGGGGAGCGACGGCTCCCCCTGTCCGCCGTCCGCCTGTGAGCGTTCTCTCACACGTGTCCTGGCGCCTATGAGCGGTTTGGCCCTCCGGGGTCTCGCTAAGAACTTCGGGTCGGTCAGGGCGGTGGCCGACGTCGACCTGGAGCTGCCCGACGGCAAGTTGATCTCGTTCCTCGGGCCGTCGGGCTGTGGCAAGACCACCCTCTTGCGGCTGATCGCCGGCCTCGAGACGCCGACGACGGGCAGGATCTTCCTCGACGGCGAGGACATCACCGACAAGCCGACCCACAAGCGCAACGTCGGCATGGTCTTCCAGTCGCTGGCCCTGTTCCCGCACCTCACGGTCGGCGAGAACATCGCCTATGGGCTCAGGATCCGCGGTGCCGACAAGGCGACGCAGCGCCAAAAGGCCGCAGAGCTGCTGGAGCTCGTGCGGCTCCCCGGCGTCGCCGATCGCCACGTCTCCCAGCTCTCCGGCGGTCAGCGCCAGCGCGTCGCCACGGCCCGGGCGCTTGCGCTCGAGCCCAAGGTCTTCCTTCTCGACGAGCCGCTTTCCGCGCTCGACGCCAAGCTGCGCGAGGAGATGCAGGTGGAGCTCAGGCTTCTGCACCAGCGCTTGCGAATCACCACCATCGTCGTCACCCACGACCAGCGCGAGGCGATGACCATGTCGGACCTCGTCGTGGTCATGGGGCACGCGAGCGTGCAGCAGGTGGGCCCCGCGCTCGAGATCTACCGCGCTCCTGCCAACACCTTCGTCGCCGACTTCATCGGCACCAGCAACCTGCTCCAGGCGACGGTCAGCGGCCCCGGCGAGGTCACCATCCAGAACCGCCCCTTTGCCGTCGGCGCCCTGCTGGAGGGGGTGGGCCAAGGCGACAAGGTCATCCTTTCGGTCCGGCCCGAGGACGTCGTCGTGCGCCCCGGCGCCGGGCCCGGACCCAATCGCCTGCAAGGCACCGTCACCTTCGTGCGCGATCTCGGCGTCAGCGTCGAGACCTATGTCGACTGCGACGGTGTCACCGTCGTCAGCATCGCCGCGCCGAAGGACCGGCCCCAGGTCCAACAGGGTGATGCCGGCACCGTCGAGGTCGCGGCCGAGGCCTGCGTCGTGTTGCGCGAATGAGACGCGCCGCGCCGAGGGGTCTGCGCCCCTATTCCGTCCTCGCGTATCCGGCGCTGGCGATGGGCGTGTTCTTCGTTGCGCCCTTCGCAATCATGGTGGCCGTCAGCTTCTTCCACCGCGTGGAAGGCGGGTTCTACGAGCCCGGCTTCGAGCTCGCCAACTACGGCCGCTTCTTCACGCCGCTCTTCATCCACCACATGCTGTTCTCATTGTACGTGGCGGCGCTGGCGGCCGTGATCTGTGTCGTCGTGGGGTTCCCGTTCACTTACTTCGTGACCCGGATGCAGCGCCGCGCCCAGGCGCCGATCCTGGTGTTGATCCTGTGCGTACTGGCGCTGTCCGAGGTCATCGTCGGCTTCAGCTGGTCGGTGCTGCTGTCGCGAACGGCGGGAGTGTCCAATCTCCTCGTCTGGCTCGGGCTGATGCCCAAGCCTACCGCCTGGAGCCCGGGGTTCGTCGCGGTGATCTTCGGTCTCGTTTACCTCGCCTTCCCGTTCGCGGTGCTCGTACTTTACCCGCCCCTCACACGGCTCGACCGCGAGATCACCGAGGCCGCCCGCACCCTCGGCGCGTCGCCCTTAAAGACCTTCTTTACCGTCGTCATCCCGGTCTTGAGGCCCGCCATCGTCGCGACGCTCATCCTGGTGTTCGTCTTCACCCTCGGCTCTTACCTCATCCCCCAGCTCCTCGGACGCCCGCAGCACTGGACGCTCTCGGTGCTGATCACCGACCAGGCCATTTTCCACTCCAACGCGCCGTTCGCGGCGGCGATGGCGATATTCCTGATGGTGGTGAGCCTCGGGCTCGTGGGGGTGACGCTCGCCGTCGGCAGGCGCCGGGAGGCGCCGGCATGAGCCGACTCCTGCACCACTTGTTCCTGGCCGCCGTGGTGCTGTTCCTGAGCGCGCCGCTCATTGTCGTCGCCGGCGTGTCGGTGAACGAGAAGAAGCGCCTGCTGTTCCCGCCGAGGGGGTTTTCGCTGAGTTGGTATGGCGAGCTCGTGATCCAGAAGCAGTGGCTTACCCCGGTGATCAACAGCCTCATTATCGCCACCTTTGCCGCCGCGGTGGCGGTGTCGATCGCCCTGCCGCTCGCCTACTTTCTGTGGCGCTACAAGGTGTTCTACGCCAAGGTGCTGTACGCGCTGGGCCTCGTCCCGTTCGCCCTGCCGCCGGTGATCACGGCGCTCGGCTTCCTCATGTTCTGGGGCTCGCTCGGCTACTGGGGACGGATCGAGAACGACATCATCTCCCACGGCGTGTTCCTGATGACCCTGCCGCTGGTGACGATCTCGTTGGGGCTCGAGTCGATCGACCCAGCGATGACCGAGGCAGCGGCCACCATGGGGGCCGACGAGCGGACCGTGTCACGAACCGTCATCCTGCCCCTCATCGTGCCCTACATCTTGTCGGGCTACGCCTTCGCCTTCGTCTTGAGCCTCAACGAGTACATCATCGCCTTCATGGTCGCGGGCTTCACGGTCGAGACCCTGCCGATCAAGATCTTCAACAGCCTGCGCTATGGCTACACCCCGGTGATGGCCTGCGTGTCGATCCTATTTTTTGTGCTTGGGGCCGCGATCTTCGGTCTCATTGCCCGCTACGGCGACCTCCCCAGGCTGCTCGGCGCCCTCGCACCCAAGGAGCGCTAACAGGCGCCATCCCTATACCGAGAGATCGTGCGCCGCGGTGGCGAGGTTGTTGAGCTTCTTGAGCGCCAGCTCACGGCCGAGCAGCCCGAGCCCGCAGTCGGGAGCGGCGATCAGGCGCTCGGGCTCAATGTGCGCGAGCGCATCGTCCAAGCGCGCTCGGATCTCCTCGATGGGCTCGACGCGGCGCTTGGCGATCGCGACCACGCCGAGGATCACGGTTGTCTTCCTAAAGCGCCCGAGGAGCGTGAGGTCGTTGGGACGGTGTGCGTCCTCGATCGAGACGGCGTCGACGCTCGCCGCGTCGACCGCGTCCGCCAGGGCGAAATACGCCCTGGGGTCGGCCTTCGGGTAGTCCTCCATGTCCAAGGCCGCCGGATAGCCGCAGCACATATGGACGACGCGCGTGACCGTCGCCGGCACGCCGTGGAAGCACCGTTCCAGGTGCTCGAAGCCGAAGGCGAGCGCCGTCTCAGGCCTGCGCGCGAAGACCGGCTCGTCGACCTGGATCCAGCGGCAGCCGGCCTCGGCGAGGGCGCGGACCTCGGCGTTCAAGGCCTCCGCAAGGTCGGCACCCAGGCGCCGCTCGTCGTCGTAGAACGCGTCGACGAGGGTGTCGGCGATGGTCATCGGACCCGGCACCGTGATCTTGACCGGCCGCTCGGTGAAGCCTTGCGCCACCCGCCAGTCGTGGGGGAGAAAGTGGTCGCGCGGGCGGATCGGCCCGGTGATGGTCGGCAGCTCGGCGACGTAGGTGCCGCCCCGCACGGGCTTCTCGCTCAGCCGACGGAAGTCGATGCCTTCCAGGTGACGGCACTGATAGTGAATATAGTTTTCGCGCCGGATCTCGCCGTCGGTGGGGACGTCGATGCCGGCGTTCACTTGGTCGAGCACCGCCTCGCGCGTCCCGCGCCGGAACAGAGCTTCGGCGCGGTCGCCCATAGCGCGGAGCACCTCCACGTACCCTTCCGTCGGATGGGGCGTGTCGGGGCCCCCTTCCTTCCGGAACCAGTCGGGGATGGGAAAGTATTTCGGCTTCGGGTAGGCGCCGATTGTGGTCGTCACAAGCCCCATCGCTTGCCTCCTTGACCCTGGTGCGCCCGGCGCGGCACTCGCGCGCCATAGTAGGCAAAGAGCCGCCCGAATCGCCAGCCGCTTCACGGATGCCTGCCCCGCTCGCCCGGGTCGACGAGAGAGGCTCTCGCGGCTACAGCTCTTCGCTCTCGATACGCTCCGGCTCCGCCTCGGCTGTCGCCACCCATTCGCGGAGCGCCGAGAGGCCCCAGACGGCCTCGACGTACGCCTTGGCGACCGGATCGAGCCTAACCTCGTAGGTGACGAAGCGAGCGACCACGGGGGCGTACATGGCGTCGGCGATCGTGAACCGCCCGAACAGCAGTTCGCCACCGCCGCCGAACCTTTGCCGACAGTGGCGCCAGATGGCGGTGAGGCGGTCGATGTCGTCTTCAACGCCGGGCGCCCTGCCCTTGCCGGGGAGGCGGGCGCGGCAGTTCATCGGCATGTGCAGGCGCAGGCGCTCGAACCCGGCGTGCATCTCGGCCGAAATCGCGCGCGCCAGGGCCCGCGCGGCCGGATCCTCCGGCCACAGGCGGGCAGCGGGACAAAGCTCCGCCAGATACTCGCAGATCGCCAGCGACTCCCAGACCGTCACCGCGCCGTCGATCAGCACCGGCACCTTGCCGGCGGGAGAGTAAAGGAGGATCTCGCGCCGTGTCGCCGGCGTGGCCAAGCGAATGCGTACCTCGGTAAAGTCCAGTCCTGCCTGTTTCATGGCCAGCCAGGCCCGCAGCGACCAAGACGAGTAGTTCTTGTTGCCGATCACAAGGGTAAGTCCGGACATGGCGGCACCTCGCGCGTCCCCAACCGAAGCGATGCTAGCACGGAAGCACCGTCGCCGCCCCGGCCGCCTCCGCTTCGCCTTCGGCGGGAGCGGGCTCGTCGAGCGCCGGCGATCCGCCCCTCTTCGGAGAGACTCGAGCCCGGGACCACGTCACCGACCAACCAGGAGCAAGGAGCGCGGATGATGCAGACGATGCGCCTTCCCAAAGACTTCGTACTGGCTCCGGATCGCTCGGAGATTCGCCCTCTCCTCAACCTGACCCGTGGCGGGATGGCGCACTGCACGCTTCCCCCCGCGGGCGTTTCTGTGGCCGTCCGACACAGGACGATCGAAGAGATCTGGTACTTCATCGAAGGTAGAGGCAAGGTGTGGCGCAAACAGGGCGCTCGGGAAGAGGTCGTCGAGGCGACGCCGGGGACGTGTGTCACGATCCCCACGGGAGCGCACTTCCAGTTCCGCAACAGCGGCGAAGGCTCCCTGGCCTTCCTTATCGCCACCATGCCTCCCTGGCCTGGCGAGAACGAGGCCGTCAGGGCTCCGAACCACTGGCCGGTTGAAGACGAGCGTTAGCGGACGCGGCGTCGATTCGGCGGCCCTGTCCGAGGGTGCCGCCGCGCGTCGCGGTGAGGGTTCAGGGCTCGACAAGCGCCGCGGGCAGGACCCAGGCGAGGCGCCAGGCGTCGCCCTCGCGGACGAGGCACACGGCCGTGCCCGGGGAAAAGGCGACGAGCCCCCCTTCCGCCCGCCCACAGACAAGCGTTGCGACGAGGCGGTCGAGGTGCGGGAGGTGCCCGACGGCGAGGACGTCGTCGTGCCAGCGGGCGGCCTCCCCAGCCACAACCTCGGGCGAATCGTTCGGGGCGAGGCCGGTCTGCTCGGCCGGCGGGCCGCCGAGACCCTCGTCGGCGAGCAGCGCCGCCGTCATCCGCGCGCGGGTCTTGCCGCTGTGGAGGAGTCGCGCCACATGGACCCCGCGCGCGCGGAGAAAGGCGCCGATCGCCTTGGCCTGCCGCCTGCCCTGGTCGGTGAGCGGGCGGTCGGGATCCAGTTCGCCCGAAACCGCCTCGCCATGTTGGACGAGGATGAGCCGCATGAAGACCCTGCCGTGCCTCTAACGCGAGCGGCACTCCTAAGCCTGTCGAAGATGCGCTCGCGGACCCGCGCACGATGTTAGCTGGCGCACCAAACGCCAGACAAGCGTCGAGGCGTCCCCCGGGCGGAGTGGCCCCGAGGCGGCAGCGACAGAATCGCGCGAGGCCGCCGGGTGCGGATATACTGGTTCGGGCCGGCTGGACGCCGCCGCCACGGAACGGCCCGCGGCCGGCGCCGTCCCGTCCTCTCTCGGAGACCGCAATGGCCGACTCGCGACGGAAGCTCACCCGCCTCTACCGGCCACCAACGAGCGGCCTGAAACCATGGCTGCGCGCGAGCTTCGGGGCGATCGCCGCGGTCTTACTCACGGTGACGGTCACCGGATCGAACGCGGCAAGGGTGGACCAGCCGCGCCTGGAGGCGGGGAGCCTGACCGGTCGGCTGCTGGTCGCGGCGGCGAAGATGCCCGATCCGCGCTTCATGTACACCGTGATCTACATGGTCCGACACGACGCCGACGGGGCGATGGGAGTGGTGGTGAACCGGCCGCTCGGAGACGTCCCCTTCGCGCGCCTCTTCGAGCGGCTCGGCATCGAGGACGACGGCGTCGGCGGCTCCATCCGGGTGCACAAGGGTGGTCCGGTGGAAGAGACGCGGGGCTTCGTGCTGCACTCGGCCGACTATGTCGGCGACGGCACCATGGTCGTCGACGGCGAGGTGGCGCTGACGGCCGAGGCCGACATCTTGAGCGCCATAGCCGCCGGGACCGGCCCCCGGTTGAGCCTCTTCCTCCTCGGCTATGCCGGCTGGGCCCCCGGTCAGCTCGAGGCCGAGATGGCGGCCGGGGATTGGGTCACCGTCCCGGCCGACGAGGCCCTCGTGTTCGACGACGACTACGACGGCAAGTGGCAACGGGCGATCGCCCGACGCGGCATCGATCTCTAG
>JBHICW010000072.1:0-9604 GCA_046759785.1 Alphaproteobacteria bacterium | reverse complement strand
TGGCGGGGCTTCCCCGTGAAATCGACGGTCATCCGTTGGTCGTCGAAGAGGTCGGAGAGATCATCGCCTATTGAACGCTCCTCGGCACCCTGCGCCTGACCGGCCGATGACCTCCCATCGGTCACCAGGAAGCGGTTACCTACCAAGTGCGTCCCGCATACGGGTTCCTGCCCGCGCGTAAGAGGAGGCGGATGGGCGCGCCTTCGAAGCCGAAGGCGTCGCGCAACCGATTGACCAGATAGCGCTGATACGCCTCGGGTAGTTCGGCGGGCTTGCTGACGAAGAGTGCGAAGGTGGGCGGACGCGCCTTGACCTCCGTGATGTAGCGAAGCTTCACCCGCCGGCGGCCGGCCATGGGCGGCGGGTGGTCCTCTCCCACCTTGGCGAGCCACCGGTTGAGGTTTGCCGTCGAGACCCTCGTGGTCCAGCGCTCATAGACCTTGACAACCGCGGGCAGCAGCCGCTCCACCCCGAAACCCGTGAGGGCGGAAAGAGGGATGACAGGCACTCCTCTCACCTGAGGCAGGGCGGCGGCCGCGCGCTCCTTGATCGCTTTGAGGGTCGCGGCGCGCGCGCTGACGAGGTCCCACTTGTTGACGGCGACGACGAGCGCCCGACCCTCCTCGGCCGCGAGCGCCGCAATCGTCAAGTCCTGCTTCGCGAGCGCTGCCTCGGCGTCGACGACAAGCGCCACGATCTCGGCGCTCCTGATCGAGCGCAGCGCATCGCTCACCGAGAGCTTCTGCAGCCGGCCCGTGACCCGCGCCCGGCGCCTCAGGCCGGCGGTATCCACGAGCAGGACAGGGCGCCCGCGAAAGCTGCTCCGAGCGGCGATGGAATCGCGCGTGAGCCCCGGCTCCGGCCCGGTGACAACCCGTTCCTCGCCCAACAGCCGGTTCATGAGGGTGGACTTGCCGACGTTCGGCCTTCCCACCACGGCCAGCCGCAAGGGGCGGTCGCCGCGCTCCTCGGGCGCGTCGGTCTCGGCGGCTGCAAAGGGCTCCAGCGCCGCGTAAAGCGCGTCGAGGCCCTGCCCGTGCTCGGCCGAGATCGCCACCGGCTCGCCCAGCCCGAGCTCGTACGCCTCCGTCACCCCCGCCCAGCCGGCCCCGCCCTCGCACTTGTTGGCCACCGGAACGATCGGCACGCGCGTGCGCCTCAAGGCGCGGGCGAAGTGCCGGTCGGTCGGGGTGACCCCGGCGCGCGCATCGACCATGAGGAGGGCGACGTCGGCTTGCGCGAGCGCCCGTTGCGTCTGCGCCTGGACCCGGCCGGCCAGGCTGTCGCGTGAGCCTTCCTCGAGCCCGCCTGTATCGATGACCGTGAAGCGCAGCGGCCCCAGCCCGGCGTCGCCCGTCCGCCAGTCGCGGGTGACCCCCGGCGTCGGGTCGACGATGGCCGCGCGGCGGCCGACCAGGCGGTTGAAGAGGGTCGACTTGCCCACGTTAGGGCGACCCAGGATCGCGACGGTGAGACCCATCGCTATCTGAGGGCAACGAGCTTGCCGATGCCGGTGAGGATGAAAAGGGTTCCGCCGGCGGCGATGGGTGGAATCTCGGTGCCTGAGGGAAGCTTGAAGCGCCCGAGGACGCGGCCGGTGTAAGGCGAGACCGATAGCGCCACCCCATGGGTTCCGACGACGATGAGTCGGTCGCTCACCAGGATCGGGCCGCTCCAGAACACCGGGTTCCGCTTGCGGTCGGGGTCCAGGAAGCGGGGAAGCGGGCGGACCCACACGATTCCGCCTTGTTCGCGCGCGAGGCAGACGAGGACGCCGTCCGCGGTCACCATATAGATGAAATCGCCCGCGACCCACGGCGTCTGGATGCCGGAAAGGTCCTGCTCCCACAGGCGCACCCCGCGTCTCAAGTCGACCGCGACGAGCAGCCCCCCGTGGCTGACCGCGAACACCAAGCCGCGGTCGATGACCGGGCTGCCGTCGATGTCGCCGATCGCAGACACCGCCCCGACCCGCCCGGTGAAGCTCAAGCTGTGCGACCAGGCAACACGCCCGTTCTCGACGCGGAGCGCGTAGATCTCGCCGGAGGAGTAAGCCGCCACCACCAACTCGTCGGCGACCGCGGGGCTCGCCCCGCCGAGGAGGCCCGCGACCTCCTCGATTCCCTCGTGGGTCCACAGCACGCGACCGTCCTCAGCCGCCAGCGCATAGAGCTGGTTGTCGTAAGTGACGGTGAAGACCCGCCCACGGCTCACGACGGGGGGCGAGCGCACGGCCGCGCCAAGCGAGCGCCGCCACGCTGGCTCGCTGGTCGCGGCATCGAGCGCGACGACCTCGCCGTAACCGGTGGCGGCGTAGACGCGCCCACGGTAGACGGCGAGCCCGCCGCCGAGACCCCCTCCGCGCTCCCGCTTCGGCGTCAGGTTCACGCGCCACAGGCGCTCACCGGTGTTGGCGTCGAGGGCGGTGATCCGGCTGTTCGCGTCGAGGGCGAAGACGCGCCCGTCAGCGACGACCGGCGGGGCGAGCAGGCGCCGCTCCGATGACGAACCTTCGCCGACGTCGGCCACCCACGCCTGTTGCAAGGGCCCAGGTACCGCGACGTGATGCATGGCATGGTCGGGGAAGCCTCCCGCCTGGGGCCAGTTCGGCGTGGGCTGCGGCGGGGGAAGGCGAACCGCAAGGTCCTCGAACCGCGGATCCGGCTCCGGCACCGTTCCGAGAGGGAGGACGGATAGCCGCTCCCCGGGGAGGGGGGGCGGTTCGGGAGCCCCTAGCCAGTCGGGCAACAGCCCGCAGGCGCCGAGGACGAGCGGAAAGAGCAGCGGGGCGAAGCGCCGCATGGGTTACCCGCCGCCCGCGGGAGATTCCCCGAGGATCCCCAGGAACTCCGCCGCGCGCACGCGCGTCCTCGCCGGCGCTGCCCTGTCCTCCAAGATACCGGTGAAGACGGTCCTCGCCTCCTCGTGGTCGCCTCGGCTCAGCGCCAGGACGCCGAGAAGCTCGCGCGCCGTGAAGCGCCACGGCGAGTCGTCGGCGGCCAGCGGTTGGAGCCGCTCGGCGAGCTCGTTCGGGGCCGCGACGTCCATCAGGTGAATGACGGCCATGAGCGCGGCCAGCTGACGGAAAGCGGGGTCCACAGACCCGTCGGCGGCGAGCCGGTCGTACACCGCCACCGCGCCCTCGCGGTGTCCGGCCGCGGCCAGCGCCTCGGCCTGCCTGAGCCGCGCGAGCGCCCCGTAACCGGCCCCGGTGTCCTCGGCCAGCGCCGCGAACGCTTCGGCCGCCCGCTCCGGCGCCCCGCTTTCCAGGACCTTGACGGCGGCCATGAAGCGCTCGCCCCTGGCGAGGCTCATTCTCACCTGGTACTCCCGCCAGCCGACGATCGCGACGATGACAAGCACCACCGCCGAGACCGCCCCCACCACATACTTGCCGTACTTGCGCCAGAGCTGGATGTAACGCTCGCGACGAACGTCCTCGGCGACTTCCTTGAAGATGTCGGACACCGGCTCTCTCCGTGAGCGCGCAGAGGGCGGCGCGCGGGCTTAAGGCCGTTCGAGGCGGGGCACGCGGGCGTCCGGCGGCGCGGCCTCAAGCCGCCTGCCGCCACTTAATCGAGCAGCCCATGCTCGCGATCTGGTCAGCCGGCCCCTGGCCCGTCCTGGCGACCTGGACCATGGCCCCGAACAGCTCGCGGCGGGCGTCCGGGACCAGCGTCGTCTTGGAGGCGTCGAGCCGGCCCCGGTACTGGAGCTCGAGGTCCGCGTTGAAGCCGAAGAAGTCCGGCGTGCAGACGGCGTCGTAGGCGCGCGCCACCCCCTGCGTCTCATCGTAGAGGTAGGAGAACGGGAAGTCGTACTCGCGCGCGACGCGCTGCATATTCTCGAACGAATCCTCAGGGTAGACCGTGGGATCGTTGGGCATGATCGCCACGCTCGCGATGCCGTGTTCCTGGAGCTCCCGCGCGTCCCGGATGATGCGGTCGAGGACCGTCTTCACGTACGGGCAGTGCTGGCAGATGAACATCACAAGCGTGCCCTTCTCGCCCTTGAGGTCGGCGAGCCGGTGGCGCTCGCCGTCGACGCCCAGGAGCTCGAAGTCCGGAGCCTTCCAGCCGAAATTGCAGATGGGGGTTTCCATGGCCACCATCGCGTACCCTCCGTGTCTTGAGCGCTCGAACGGTCGCGCCGGAGTATAGCCGAAGCCCTCCCCCACCGACAGGGCAAAAGGGAAGGCACGCGCCCGCTTGGCGCGACCTCGCGCGTGCTGAGCCGCCGTGAGGCCGGCCGCTGCTTGCGGGGGAGTGAGACCCGCCTCCCCTACTCCCACTCGATGGTGGCGGGGGGCTTGGACGTGATGTCGTAGACGACGCGGTTGATTCCCTTCACCTCGTTCACGATCCGGTTCGCCACGCGGGCCAGGAACACGTGGTGGAACGGCGCGTAGTCGGCCGTCATCCCGTCGGTGGAGGTGACGGCCCGAAGCGCGCACACGTAATCATACGTGCGGGCGTCGCCCATCACGCCCACGGTCTTGACCGGCAGCAGCACGGCGAACGCCTGCCACGCCGCGTCGTAAAGGCCCTCCTCTTCGAGCTCCTCGATGTAGATCGCGTCCGCCTTGCGCAAGAGTTCGAGCTTCTCGCGCGTGACCTCGCCGGGCACGCGGATCGCGAGGCCCGGCCCGGGGAACGGGTGGCGCTTGACCACGCGCTCGGGCAGCCCCAGCTCGCGGCCGAGCGCGCGCACCTCGTCCTTGAAGAGCGCGCGCAGGGGCTCCACCAGCTCAAGCTTCATGCGCTCGGGCAGTGCACCCACGTTGTGGTGGGACTTGATCGTGCTGCTGGGGCCGCCGAAGGGCGACGTCGACTCGATCACGTCCGGATAGAGCGTCCCCTGGGCGAGATAATCGGCGCCGCCGGCCCGCTCGGCCTCCTCCTCGAACACGTCGATGAAGGTGGCGCCGATGACCTGGCGCTTCGCCTCGGGGTCGGTGAGACCCTCGAGCTTGGTGAGGAACAGGTCCCGAGCGTCGCGGTGGACGAGCGGGATGTTGTAATGGCTCCGGAACAGGCTCACCACCTGGCCCGGCTCCCCCTCCCGCAGCAAGCCGGTATCGACGAAGATGCAGGTCAGCTGGTCGCGGACGGCCTCGTGCAAAAGCACCGCCACGACCGAGGAGTCGATCCCCCCCGACACGCCGCAAACCACCCGGCCGCGACTGACCTGAGCGCGGATCCTCCGGGTGGCCTGCTCACGGAACGCCGCCAACGTCCAGTCGCCCGCGCACCCTGCTACCCGATGGGTGAAGTTCTTAAGCAAAGCGCCGCCTTGAGGCGTATGCACCACCTCCGGGTGGAACGTGACCCCGTAGAACCGGCGCTCGTCGTCGGCGATGGCGGCGAAGGGTGCGCCCTCGCTGGTCGCGACGACGCGAAATCCTTCCGGCAGGGCGACCACGCGGTCGCCATGACTCATCCACACCTCATGCCGGCCGCCGGGCCGCCAAAGCCCGTCGAACAGCCCACAGGCGTCCACGATGTCGATGAAGGCGCGGCCGAACTCGCGCTGGTCGGAGCCCTCCACCTTACCGCCGAGCTGGGCGCACATCGTCTGCTGGCCGTAACAGATGCCGAGCACAGGCACGCCGAGCTCGAACACCTTGGACGGCGCCCGCGGCGTCTCGGCTTGCGTGACCGAGGCCGGCCCGCCCGAGAGAATGACCGCCCGGGGCGCGAAGGCCTCGACCGCCTCGTCGGACAGGTCGAAGGGATGTATCTCGCAATAGACGCCGCTCTCACGGAGGCGACGCGCGATCAGCTGGGTGACCTGGGACCCGAAGTCAAGAATGAGAACGCGGTCCGTCACGGCGGGACGGGCCGCGTCAGCGGCGATGCCTCGTCACGCACCGTGCTTCGCCTTGTACGAGGCAATCGCCTTCTTGAGGTCGCTGTATTCCTCGCACCCGAAGAAACACAGGCTGTCGAGCCTCTTCAGGTGCTCCTCGGCCTTGGTCAGGTTTCCCACCGCGAGATAGGCCTCGCCAATGTACTCGTGCGCCCCCCGGTGCTTGGGGTTGATCGCGAGAGCCTTCGCATAGCTCTCGAACGCCTCGGCGAACCGGCCCAGGTTCTTGTAGCTGTACCCCAGAAGGTTGTACGCGTCCGCATTCTTCGGCGAGGCCTGGACTGCCTTGATGAGGTCGGCGATGGCCTTCTCATAGTCGCCTGCTTGGGCGGCTTTCTTGCCGGCGGTGAAGTTGGGGTCCTGCTTGGTGGCCGAGGTGCCGCGGCCGGCCGCCTGAGCGACGGGGGGTGTCAGGGCCACGGCGACAAGAACGGCAAGGACGGCGGAAAGAAGCTTCAGGTTCACGGTCATCCTTCCTGGGCGACGAATGGTTCGGACGACAGCGTGTCGCTCACGGGAACAGCGCGCATTGCCCCATTATTCCATCCCACCGCCGCGTACGCCAGCCTTCGGACGCGGCCGGCGGTGGCTCACGACTCCAGCGGGTAGTTGGGCGCCTCCCGCACGATCGCCACGTCGTGGACGTGGCTCTCGCGGAGGCCGGCGGCCGAAACCTTCACGAAACGAGAGTTGCGCTGCATCTCGGCGATGGTCCGGTGGCCGGTGTAACCCATCGCCGCCTTCAAGCCGCCGATGAGCTGATGGATGACGCCGGCGACCGGACCTTTGTAAGGGACGCGGCCCTCCACGCCCTCGGGCACCAGCTTGAGCTGCTCCTGGATCTCCTGCTGAAAGTACCGGTCGGCGGAGCCGCGCGCCATCGCCCCTAACGACCCCATGCCACGATAGGCCTTGTAGGAGCGGCCCTGGTAAAGGAACACCTCACCGGGGCTCTCGTCGGTCCCGGCGAGCAGCGAGCCGATCATCGCGCAGTCGGCCCCCGCGGCGATCGCCTTGGCAAGGTCGCCGGCGTACTTGATACCCCCGTCCGCGATGACCGGAATGCCTTTCTCCCGGCACACCTGTGCCGCGTCGCAGACCGCCGTGAACTGCGGCACGCCGACGCCGGCGACGACGCGGGTCGTGCAGATGGAGGCGGGGCCGATGCCCACCTTGACGGCGTCCGCCCCGGCGTCGATGAGCGCTTTGGCCGCTTGCGCCGTGGCCACGTTGCCCGCCACGACCTGGGCGTAGTTGCGGAGCTTCTTGATCCGGCCGACCGAGTCCAGCACCCGCCGGCTGTGGCCGTGGGCGGTGTCGACGACGATGAGGTCGACCTCGGCGTCGAGCAAGGCCTCGGCCCGGGCGCTGTCGTCGTCGCCGACGCCGGTCGCGGCGGCCACCCTGAGCCGGCCCTTCTCGTCCTTGGACGCGCTCGGAAACTGTTCCGCCTTCTCGATGTCCTTGACGGTCATGAGGCCGACGCAGCGGTAGGAATCGTCCACGACCAAGAGCTTCTCGATCCGGTGTCGGTGCAACAGCCGCTTGGCCTCCTCGATGCCGATCCCGTTCTCGACCGTCACTAGGGCCTCCTTGGTCATCAGCTCCCGAACGGCGAGCGAGGTATCGGTCGCGAAGCGCACGTCGCGGTTGGTAAGGATCCCCACCAGCTTTCGCGTCCCCTCCTCGACCACCGGGATCCCGGAGATGTGGTGCCTCGTCATGAGGGCGAGCGCGTCGGCGAGGGTCTGGTCGGGCCCGATGGTCACGGGATTGACCACCATCCCGGCCTCGTACTTCTTGACCTTGCGGACCTCCTCGGCCTGCTCGTCGATGGCGAGGTTCTTGTGGACCACGCCGAGACCGCCGTTCTGCGCCATGGCGATGGCGAGGGCACCCTCGGTCACGGTGTCCATCGCCGCCGAGACGAGCGGGATTCCGAGCTCGATACTGTTGGTGATCCGGGTCCGCGTGGTCACCTTCGACGGCAGCACCTCGGAAGCGGCGGGAATGAGGAGAACGTCGTCGAAGGTGAGCGCTTCTCGCATTGCGCGTCTGCCGACCGGAACGGTTGGCGCGCCATCTTACACGAAATCGGTGCCCCGCCAAGCGCGATCACCGGCCCTCTCGCTCTCCTTTCCCGCCGCGGCCCGGGGGCCCCGGAAGCCGGTGGCCACGACGTAGCTTTCCGCCGAGTCCTTGCGGCTCGCGGCCGGTTTGGCATAGCGGACGGTGGCGAACCGGCGCCGCAACAGCGCCACGAAGGCCGCTTCGTCCCTCCCCATAAGGATCTTGGTCACGAACGCGCCGCCCGGCTTGAGGGTCCGTTCCGCTAACGCGAACGCGGCCTCGGCCAGAGCGATGATGCGCAGGTGGTCGATGGCCCGGTGCCCGATCGCCGGCGGCGCCATGTCGCTCAAGACCAGGTCCGCGGGGCCCTCCAGGACCTCGAGTACCGCCAGTGGCGCGTCCTCGGCGAGAATGTCGTGGTTCAGAATCGTCGCGCCGGGCACGGGTTCCATGGGCACGACATCGACCGCCACGACCTTGCCGCCGGCGGGCTCAAGGGCCTTCACGCGCGCGGCCGCCACCTGGGTCCAACCGCCCGGCGCCGCACCGAGGTCCACCACCCGGCGGCCACGGCCCAGGAGGTGGAAGCGGTCGTCGAGCTCCACGAGCTTGAACGCGGCGCGCGAGCGCAGCCCCGCGTCCTCAGCCGCCGCCACGTAGGGGTCGTTGAGCTGACGTTCGAGCCAGCGGGCGGACGACGGCCTCCGGTGCCGGCCCGTCGGGCGCACCTTGAGGCGCCTGAACCCGCGCGGCGTCCGTGACGAGCCCGTCACGGCGCGAGTCCCCGCGCTGACGGACCTACGAGCGGGCGGGCCGCGGCCACGCGTGCGCCTCCCCTCGCCCCGCCTTCTCCGCCGCCATCATGCCGAGGAGCATGCCCTCGCGGAGCCCACGGTCGGCCACCCTTAGGGTGCCCACCGGCCAGCGGCGGCGCATGGCCTCCAGCACCGCGCAGCCGGCGACCAAGAGGTCCGCCCGCTGCGGACCGACGGAGGGGAGGGCGGCGCGGGAGACGTAGTCCATGGCCAGGAGCCGCGCCGTGACCGCATCCACCTCCGCGAAGCTGAGGCTGAGACCGTCCACCTTGCGCCGGTCGTAGCGGGGGAGGTCCAAGTACACGCCGGCGAGGGTCGTGACCGTGCCCGAGGTGCCGAGCATCTGGACGCGGCCCGCCGCCACCTCCTCGGCCAGCCCGTAGGTCCTGTCGAACGGTTCGAGAAGGTCTTCCACATGCCGGACCATGGCTCGGTAGACGGAGGACGGGATCCGATCGCCGCCGTAGCTCTCCGCCATACGCACGACCCCACAGGGAAGCGACGTCCAGCCGAGGATCCGGGGGCGACCGTAGCTATCGAGGCCGATCCAGCTGAGCTGGGTGCTGCCGCCGCCGATGTCGAAGAGCAGCGCGCGGGGAACCTCCGGCTCGAAGAGGGGCGTGCAGCCGGCGAGCGCGAGCCGGGCCTCCTCCTTCGGCGCGATTACCTCCAGCCCGATGCCGGTCTCCTTGGCGACGCGCGCGAGGAACTCGCCGCCGTTCCTGGCCCGTCGGCAGGCGTCGGTGGCCACGGCCCGGGCTCGGCTCACGCCGCGACGGCGCATCTTCGCGGCACAGACCTCGAGCGCCTCGATCGTCCGCACCATCGCCTCCTCCGTGAGCGCCGCGCTC
>JBHICW010000071.1:0-9708 GCA_046759785.1 Alphaproteobacteria bacterium | reverse complement strand
CGCCTCCTGGCGCCCCTCCGCCGCACCCGGCTCTCACGCAAAGGCCCCGGCCCCACTCCCCTTTTGAGGATCCGCCCGCCGCGCCCGTGCCGGCGCCGCAGCGCTCGTCTCCGGCCGGACCCGAGCCCCCCTCCCGGGCTTCGTTGCCAGGCCATCGCCCGCCTTCGTCCACCGCTCACGCGCGGAGGCAACGTCACACGTTCGTTGAATGTTGTTGACACGTGGGAAAAATCCCATTACCCTGACGTAGCTCACAGCGGAGGCCCAATACGTTGGTCGCCCCCCAACTTCCCCCCCGCCTCGATCGGCTGGCGCGCCTCGAAGCCCGGTTCGACGGACCCATTCCCGCCGATCTGCTCGTCGAAGACCACCGCCGTGCGGGCTTTTTTGAGACCTGCGCATCAATCCGCCTGCACCGGCGGATCTACAAGCGCGTGACCCGCGAACTCGACGAACGGCTGACCGGCGCGCGGCCTTATCATCCCGATCGGGTCGCCTACTGCTTGAGCGAGATCGACTTCTGTCAGCGTCAGCTCGCCCGCCTCTACCGCTATCTCGCCCGCTACCTCGAGCCCCCGGATCATGCGCCGGCCGGGACCACATCGGCACCTCGCCCCCGACACCCCTTGCGGGGCCAAGCCTCAGGCTCCTGAGGGCGCGACCGCCCCGGCCCACCTCTCTACCGTTCCAGCGGCTTAAGTAACGTCCCCCTGCCCGCCCACGTTCGCCAGCCCTCGTTCCTCGCAACCGCGGCCCGAGACGGGCTTCTCATGGCGCGTCCCGCACCCGGGCGTTCCCGACAACCCCGTCAGTCAATCGCGGCCACCGCCTCGATCTCGATGAGCCAGTCGGGGTCGGCAAGTCCCGCCACCACCACCAGCGTCGAGGCGGGAAAGGGTTCCCGCAGGTAGCGCCGGCGGATCCGCCGGTAGGGTTCCGTGAATCGGGGGTCGGTGATGTAGACGTTCAGACGCGCGAGATCGCTAAAACCCGCCCCCGCCTCCTCCAGCACCACCCTCAGGTTCTCGAACGCCTGCACGGTCTGGGCCTCGACGTCGCCGGGCCCGACCAGGCGGCCTTGCCCGTCGAGCGCCACCTGGCCGGAGACGAAGAGGAGGCGTCCCGCGGCCAGAAACGCGTGGCTGTAGCCCACCTTCTGGGTGTCATGGAGCCGATCCGGTTGCACCAGGGTCACACTCATTGCTCATCCTCCCTTCGTTGTCTCCGTCCCGGGGGCATCGGCTGCGCCGGGCCTCCGCCGCCGGCCGATGGACCGTCCGGGCGCCGAGATAACCGTTGCAATGGCCTCCCACGCCAGGTGTAATCCGCGCCAGAGACAACCCGCTCTCGAGCCACGCCCGTTCCGCCTGTCGGCGCCAGCCACCAGAGAAGCATGACCTCGGCCAACCACGGGGACAGAAGCGATGACCCATCCCAACATGACCGCCCGCGAGAAGGACATTGCCTTCCACCTGCACCCTTATACCAACCTCGCCCTCCATGAGCGGAAGGGCCCCATCGTCATGGAGAAAGGCGAAGGGATCTATGTCATCGACACCGAGGGCAAGCGCTATATCGAGGGTCTCGCGGGCCTGTGGTGCTCGTCGCTCGGCTTCAGCGAGGAACGGCTGGTCGAGGCGGCCGCGTCACAGCTCAGGCAACTCCCCTACAACCACACCTTCGCCCATAGGTCGCACGAGTCCAACATCGAGCTGGCGGAGAAGCTCATCGACATTGCCCCCGTCCCCATGTCCAAGGTCTTCTTCACCAACTCGGGGTCGGAGGCGGTCGACACGGCGGTCAAGCTGGTCTGGTACTGCAACAACGCGCTCGGCCGGCCGAAGAAAAAGAAGATCATCTCCCGGCTCCAGGCCTACCACGGTGTCACCGTCGCCACGGCGAGTCTCACCGGGATCCCCTATGTGCACGAGGACTTCGACCTTCCGATCGCCAACATCCTGCACGCCGACTGTCCGCACTACTACCGCTTCGGCCAAGAGGGCGAGTCGGAAGACGCGTTCGCCTCGCGCATGGCGGAGAACTTGGACGAGTTGATCGCGCAAGAGGGGCCCGACACGGTCGCCGCGTTCATCGCCGAGCCGATCCAGGGCGCGGGAGGCGTGATCGTCCCGCCGGCCACCTACTTCGACAAGGTCCAGGAGGTGCTCCGCCGGCACGACGTGCTGTTCATCGTCGACGAGGTCATCTGCGGCTTCTACCGCACCGGCAATCTGTGGGGCTCGGAAACCTATGACCTCAAGCCTGACATCATGACCTGCGCCAAGGCCCTGTCCGCGTCCTACCTGCCGATCGGGGCCGTCATGATCTCCGAGCCCATTTACCGGGCGCTGGTGAAGGAGAGCGAGAAGATCGGGCTGTTCGGCACGGGCTACACGTATACGGGTCACCCTGTGCCCGCGGCCGTCGCCCTCGAGACGCTCAAGATCTACGACGAGCGGAACGTCTTGGATCACGTCCGGCGGGTGGCACCCCGGATGCAGGCCCGGCTCGAGGCGCTCGCCGATCGCCCTTTGGTCGGGGAGGCGCGGGGCAGAGGCCTCATCGGTGCGATCCAGCTGGTCGCCGACAAGGAGAGCAAGAGGCTCTTCGATCCCTCGCTTAAGCTCGGTGCCTTCGCGATGGACCGGGCGCTCGACCACGGCCTCATCGTCCGCGCGCTCATGAACGATACCGTCGCCGTCTGCCCGCCGCTCATCATCACCGAGGCCGAGGTCGACGACTTGTTCGACCGCTTCGAGCGCGCCCTCGACGACACGTTGAGACGGGTGGAGAGCGAGAACCTCCGCGCGGCTTCCTAAGCCCTCAGCCCATCTGGCCGGCTGCTTCTGAGATCCTCGCTGGGCGGAAGCGCCCACACCCGGCCGATCGGCCCTGAGCGGTTTCATCCAGGAATCCCGGTGCGCCGGGCCGGGCACCCCCTGGTTCGCCCGCCCTTCAGGTCGTCACCTGGCGCGACGCCGCGCCGCTAAGGCCGGCTCACTCGGCCGCCTCCGTACCGGCCTTCACCGGCACCGGACGTCGTCGTCTCTCACCCAGCCGGAGGAACAGGCCCAAGAGGGGCGGGACGATCGCCAGCGTCAAGAGCGCGGAAAGGGCGAGCCCGCCGACGATGACCGACCCCAGACCGCGGTAGAGCTCCGAGCCGGCGCCGGGGAAAAGCACCAGCGGCAGCATGCCGAACACGCTGGTCACGGTTGACATGAAGATCGGGCGCACCCGGTTGCGCGTGGCCTCGAGGATCGCCTCCACGGGCGCGAGCCGTTCCTCGCGGAGCAGATAGAGGGTCTGGTGCACGAGCAGGATGGCGTTGTTGACGACGATCCCGACCAGGATCACGAAGCCCAAGAGAGTCAGCATGTCGAGGGCCTGGAACGTGAACAGGTTCAGTACCAGCAGCCCGGCGACCCCGCCCGCCGCGGCGAGCGGCACCGACAGCATGATGATCAGAGGATAGAGGAAGCTCTCGAACAGGACGGCCATGACCAGATAGACGATCACCACCGCCACCAGGAGGTTCATGACCATGGCGTCCCAGGTCCGGCTCAACTCGTCGGCGGTCCCCGAAAGTCCCGGCATGATCCCTGGCGCCAGTCCCTCGGCCTCGAGCGGCTCGATGACCCCGCGGCGGACCGCGTCGATGGCGGCCTCCAGGGGAACCTCGGGGGCCGGCCTGATCTCGAGGGTAACCGTGCGCGCCCGCTCGAGGCGCCGGATCTCGGTGGGTCCGGCCGTGACCACCACATCGGCGAGAGAGGTGACAGGCAGGATGCGACCCGCGGGCGTGACCACCGGCAGGTTACCGATCCCCTGGGTCTCGCGGATCACGTCCTCCGGCCCCTGGAGGGTGAGGTCGATTCTACGGCCGCCGAAGGTCACCTCCGAGACCCTGAGCCCGGCGTTGAAGGTGTCCATGCTCATGCCCAGCTCGCGCGCGGAAACCCCGTTGTCGGCGAGCCGGACCGGATCGGGCACCACCCGCACCTCGGGCGCGCCCAGCTCGAGCCCGGGAATCGGGCGCAACTGATGGCCCTCCTCCAAGGGCAGCACTTGGCCCACCAAGTCGACGGCCCGTTGGGCGACCTCCAGAATGTCCTCGAGGTTGCCGCCCGAGATGTCCAGGCGGATGGACCGGCCGCCGCCGATTCCGCGACCGAACAGGGAGGGCTGGCTGATGAAGCCGAACGTGCCCGGCTCGCGGAAAACCGGCTCGCGCAGGACCGGGATCAGCTCGCCAGCGCGTTGTGGGTCCACGGCCGCGGCGCCGACGAACGTCCGCGCCGGCGTGGCGACGAAGAAGAAGCGGGCGATTTTGGGGGGCTCGCCGTCACCCGACTCGGGCCCGGTGACGCTGGCCCAAAGGGGGCGAAGCGCCGATTCGAGCTGTTCGGCGATGTC
The DNA here is from genome assembly GCA_046759785.1 of Alphaproteobacteria bacterium. Classification (GTDB taxonomy): domain Bacteria; phylum Pseudomonadota; class Alphaproteobacteria; order JBHICW01; family JBHICW01; genus JBHICW01. The sequence goes on along the minus strand of JBHICW010000071.1, from coordinate 5,292 downwards.
GGTCGTGGTCGCGAGGTTGTAGCCGGGCGGCGGCAGGATCAAGCCGAACACCAAGTTGCGGTTGCCCTCGGGCAGGTATTCGAGCTTGGGCAGGAACAGGTAGGTCGCGGCGGCCGCGGCCCCGCAGAGCGCGCCGACCACACCAACGCCCCGCAATCGGTGACGTACCACGGCCCGGGAGAACCGCAGCAATCCTCTCTGGAACCCGCGGGCGCCGCCGTCGAGGAGGGGAACAGAGAGGGGGCGGCCCGCAGCCGACCGGGCGAGCAGCTTTCTCGCCAGCGCTGGAATTAGCGTGACCGCAACGAACAGCGACAGCAGCACGGAGACCGAGATCGCCACCGCAATGTCACGGAAAAGCTGACCCACCTCCAGCTCCATCACCAGGATCGGGATGAACACCATCACCGTCGTGAGCGCCGAGACCAGCACCGCTCCCCAAACCTGCCGCACGCCCCGGTGGGCCGCCTCGAACGGCGGCGCGCCCCCCTCGCGCAACCGATAGATGTTCTCAAGCACGACGATGGCCGCGTCCACCACCATTCCGACGGCGAACGCCATGCCGGCGAGCGATACCACGTTGATCGAACGTCCCAGCGCCGCCATCGCCACGAAGGCGCCGATCACCGAGACGGGGATCGCCAGCCCGACGATCAGGGTGGCGCGCAGCGAGCGCAGGAACAGGAGCAACACCAGCACCGCCAGGGTGCCGCCGATGAAAATGTTCTGCCTGACCAACCCTATGGCCGAATTGATGTAGACGGTTTCGTCGTAGACGTGCTCGAGGGTCAGCGCGGCATGTGGGAGCGGACCGGCGTTGAGCTCCGCCACCGCCTCGCGTATGCCCTCCATCGTGCGGATCACGTTGGCGCCGGTCTCGCGGATGGCGTTGAGGGCGATTGCCGGCTCGCCCATGAATCGGATACGCGAGGCCGGCTCCTTGTAGTCGAGCCGCACCTCGGCGACGTCGCCCGCCGTCACCCGGGCGAGGCGCCCCGTCGCCGGGTCCTGTTCGCTGACCAGGACAACCGCGCGGACGTCATCGAGGGTCTGGAACTCGCCCTCCGAACGGACCACGTACCGACGCTTGCCCTCGTCCACGAATCCGGCCGAGACGGAGGCATTGGCTGCGCGCAGCGCGTCAACGACCTCGGGCACCGTGAGCCGGTATCGCGCCATCTTCTCCGGGTCGACGACGACCCGGATCTCGCGCTCGCTTCCCCCGAAGACGTTGACTTCGGCCACGCCCAGCGCCCGCTCCAGGCGGTCGCGCACCACGTCCTCCGCGAAGTCGCCATAGCTGTAAATGGGGCTCTCGTTGCCCGGGGCGCGGCGTAGGATGAACCAGGCGATGGCGGTCTCCTCGGCAGCGGCCGACTTGAGCGTCGGTTCGTCCATCTCCTCGGGATAGCCGGTCACCCGGTTCAGGCGGTTGGAGACCAGCAGCAGGGCCCGGTTCATGTCCTGTCCGACGTGGAACTCCAGGGTGATCTCGGCGCGACCGTCGGCCGCGCTCGACGAGATCTCGGTCAGACCCTCCAGGCCCTTGAGGACCTCCTCCTGGCGCACCACAATCTCCCGCTCGACCTCGGCCGGGGCGCCGCCTCGCCAGTCGGTCCGCAGGGTGATGACGGGCTTGCGCACGTCCGGGCTGAGCTGAATCGGGATGGTGCTGAGCGCGAGCAGGCCGAAGACGACGATCATCAGCACCCCGGCGACGACGGCGATGGGACGGGTGATCGCCAGTCTGACGAGGTCCATCGTTTCGGCTAGAACGTCACGGCCTGGCCGGGCTGGAGGCGCTCGTTCCCCCGTACCACGACGATATCGCCCGGCTTGAGCCCCGTCAGCACCTCGAAACGGGTACCGACGGCCTCACCCAGCTCAACCGGGCGCAGTTCGGCCACCCCGTCCACGACCACAAACACCAGCGGCTGTCCCCGGTTGCGGATCACCGCGTCCTTGTGGACCGAGACCACCTCGCGCGGCCGCCCGGCGGGCAGGTACAGCACCACCGATTGGCCGTCGGCCATTCCCGCCATGGAATTGCCCCAGGCGGGCGTGAAGCGGACCGGCCGGGTACGGCTCTTCGGGTCCTCTTCCACCCCGACCGCACGCACCGCTGCGCTCCAACGGCTCCCCTCGTCGAAGGCCACCTCCACCCTGACCCCGGGTCTGAGCGGCGCGAGTCGGTCGAACGGCACCTCCGCCTCGATCTCCAGGTCGCGGTCGTTCACCAGCGTCACGACCGGGTCACCGACGTCGAGATACGCCCCCGCCTCGGTGTGGCGCAGGGTCACCACCGCGTCATAGGGCGCCCGTATCTCCGCGTGCGCGAGGTCATCCTGGGCCAGCCGCAGGTTGGCCTGGGCGCGGTCGAGCTCGGCCAAGCTCTCGTCGATCCTCGCCTCCGCTTCGTTCAGCCGCGCCCTGTATTCGGCCACCGTGCTGCGCGCGACCACCAGCTCCTGGCCCTTGTCCTCATAGCGCCCTTGCGGGAACGCGGCCGAGTCCTTGAGCCCTTCCAGCCGCCTGAGCTCCTGGTCCGCGATCCTGACCCTGGCCTCGGCGGAGGCAATTTGGGCTTGCACGACGGCCCGCTGGGCCTCGGCATTGGCAAGGCTCGCGGTCGCCTGCGCCACCTCGGCGAGCCCCAGGTCGCGCCGCCACTTGAGCCGGCTCGGGTCGATGCGGGCGAGGAGGTCGCCCTTCCTCACCCGATCGCCCACCTGCACGGCGACGCCCTGCACCGATCCCTCGGTACGGGCCGCCACTACGCCGCGCCGACGGGCGACCAGCCGGCCGATGACGGTCACGGCCTGCACATACGGCTCTCGCTTTACCTCGTCGACCCTGACCCTGACCGCCGGCGCGTCCTCGGCGGCCTCCACCGGGCCCATCGGTGGGGCCGATAGGACATAGGCGAGGGCCAGGAAGGCCAAAGCGCTCCCTGCTTTCATCTCGGTGCAAGTGTACTATGTCGACGGGCCGGCCACCAACGGGCAGCGGACGGGACCGGGTTAGCGTACCGGGTCCGGTACGGAGGACCCCGCCGGCGGTGGCGGAAACGACTGGCCCTTCCTTGCGCGTTGGGGGAGACTGTGCCACCCATGCCCACGCTCCTTTTCACCCACTCCGCTTGTCTCGATCACGACAACGGGCCGACACACCCCGAACGCCCTGATCGGCTGCGGGCCGTCCTCAACGCCCTCGAGGGGCCTGCCTTCGCCGGTCTCGAACGCCGCGAAGCCCCGGAGGCCGAGCGAACGCAGCTCACCCGGGTTCACCCCGACGCTTACGTGGACCGGGTCCTCGAGGCGGTTCCCACTGACGGCCGAGTCCACCTCGACCCGGACACCGCCGTCTCCCCCGGCTCCCGTGAGGCAGCGCTCAGGGCCGCGGGGGCGATGTGCGCCGCGGTCGACGCCGTCGCCGCCGGTGAAGCGCGGAACGCGTTCTGCGCCGTGCGGCCCCCGGGTCACCACGCGGAACCCTCGCGCGCCATGGGCTTCTGCCTGTTCAACAACGTCGCCATCGGCGCCGAGCAGGCGCGCACCGCGCACGCCTTCCGCCGGGTCGCGGTCGTCGACTTCGACGTCCATCACGGCAACGGCACTCAGGCGGTGTTCGAAAAGGATCGCGACCTTTTCTACGCCTCCGCGCACCAGTGGCCGCACTACCCCGGCACGGGGGCGGCGGACGAGAGGGGTCTCGGTAACGTCGTCAACGTCCCGCTGGCGGCGATGAGCGGGGGAAGGGAGTTGCGCTTGGCCTTCATCGACCACATCCTGCCCGCGCTCGAGGCGTTCGAACCCGACTTCCTGCTCGTCTCGGCCGGTTTCGACGCCCACGCCGCGGATCCCCTCGCCCTCCTGCAGCTCACGGAGGACGACTTCGCCTGGGCCACCGCCGAGCTCGTGAAGGTGGCCGAGAAATCGTGCGGCAGGCGCGTGGTCTCCGTGCTGGAAGGGGGCTACGATCTCGACGCCCTCGCCGCAAGCGCGGCCGCCCACGTCCGCGCGCTCATGGCTTGAACGCCGCTTGCCCAACCCCGCGCTCGGCCTTACACTTCGCGAAAACGGCGAGGCAACAACATGGCAGAGCCGGGCATCCCCGACGACATCGCGGCAATGAGCTTCGAGGAAGCGCTCAAGGACCTTGAGCAGATCGTCCAGAAGCTCGAGAGCGGCCACGGCAAGCTCGACGACGCGATCCAATCCTACGAGCGCGGCGCCGCGCTCAAGCGGCACTGCGAAGCGAAGCTGCGTGAGGCTCAGGCGAAGGTCGAAAAAATCGTCCTTTCGGCCGACCGATCGGTCACGGCGGAGCCCACCAAGATCGAGTGAGGCCTTTGCCTTGGCCCGGCTGAAACAGGCGCTACGCGAGACCGCTCTTGCCGTCGACGGAGTGCTCGACGGCCTACTGCCCCTGGAAGAGGGGGTCAGTGACCGGCTCCCGGCCGCCATGCGCTATGCCACCCTCTCCGGTGGGAAGCGGTTCCGCCCTTTCCTGGTCGTCACGGGAGCCCGCCTTTTCGGCGTCGAGGACGCGCAGGCCCTGAGGGTCGGAGCGGCGGTGGAGATGGTTCACTGCTACTCCCTTGTCCACGACGACCTCCCGGCCATGGATGACGACGCGATGCGGCGAGGTCAGCCGACCTGTCATATCGCGTTCGACGAAGCCACCGCGATCCTGGCCGGCGACGCGCTGCTCACCTTGGCGTTCGAGGTCTTGTCTGGGCCGGAAACACACCCCGACTCGACGGTGCGGGCTGATCTCGTGCGCGGACTCGCTGCCGCGGCGGGCGGGAGCGGGATGGTCCGAGGACAGATGATGGACCTTGCGGCCGAACATCAGCGCCAAGACGAGGCCGCCATCATCCGGCTCCAGGAACTCAAGACCGCGGCTCTCATCACTTTCGCGTGCGAGGCCGGGGCGGTCCTGGGACAGGCACCGAGCGAAGCGCGCGCAGCCCTCCGCGACTACGGCCGATACCTGGGCCTCGCGTTCCAGGTCGCCGACGACCTGCTTGACTTGGAAGGCAGTCCGGTCGATACGGGGAAGGCGGTCGGCAAGGACACGGCCGCCGGCAAGGCCACCCTCGTCGTGGCGCTCGGGCCGGCGGCCGCACGCGCGCGGGCGGTCGCCCTTGCCCGCGAGGCGACGGAGCGGCTCGAGCCCTTCGCGGAGAAGGCCGGCCTGTTGCGGGAGGCCGCCGCCTTCGTCGTCAATCGGCGCGGCTAATACTTCGTTGCGGAGGACTGCGATCCATCGGCACCCCTCACCCCAATC
>JBHICW010000070.1:0-9743 GCA_046759785.1 Alphaproteobacteria bacterium | reverse complement strand
CCAGATGTCGGCCGTTATGTGCGTCGCCCGCATTGGCCTTGGGAGGAGCCGCCGATTGCTGGTATGATGGGGGCCAACGGCCAAGCGGAAATTCGCGGGATAAAGCGGTGAGCCCGGACACCTGGCCGAATCTGGCTACCATGTTCTTCGAGCAGGCGGCCACAGGCGGCGAGCGGCCGTTCCTGTGGTCGAAGCACGCCGACGCTTACCGGCCGCAGTCGTGGCGCCGCGTCGCCGAAGAGGTGAGCGCGCTCTCCCGCGGGTTCAGAGCAGCCGGGGTCGTCGCCGGCGACCGGGTCGCCCTCGTGTCCGAGAACCGGCCCAACTGGGCCGTCGTCGACCTCGCCGTCATGGCCGCCGGTGCGGTGACGGTGCCGGCCTACACGACGAACACAGCGGACGACCACCGCCACGTGCTTGCCGACAGCGGCGCCAGGGCAGCGGTCGTCTCCACCCCGACGCTCGCCGCTCGCCTCTTCGAGGCCGCGGCGGATGCCCCGGAGCTTCGCTTCATCGTCGCCATGGAGCCGCCGCCCGGGCCGCCGCCGGGCAAGATCAGGCTGCTCGCCTGGAACGAGATCCTGGCGGCGGGTCGAAAGCAGCCCGACGACACCCGCGAGGTGGCCGGCGGCTTGCGCCGCGACGACCTCGCCTGCCTCATGTATACCTCGGGCACCGGGGGCCGGCCCAAGGGCGTCATGCTGAGCCACGGGGCCATCCTCGCCAACTGCCGCGGGGCGTTCTCGCTCTTCGACGACATGCTTGTAGAGGACGAAACCTTCCTCTGCTTTCTGCCTCTCTCCCATTCCTACGAACGCACCTGTGGGCTCTACTTCCCCGTCTTCGTTCGCGCGCAGATCTACTACGTGGAAGGGGCGGAGACGCTCATGACGAACTTCGTCGAGGCCCGCCCTACGATCATGACCTGCGTGCCGCGTCTCTACGAGCTGGTACGCGGGCGCATGCTCCACGACCTGGCGAAGGGAGGGGCGCTTCGCCAAGCTCTGTTCCGCAAGGCGCTGGAGCTGGGCAGGCGGAAGTACGAGGCGCCTGGCAGCCTGAGGATGGTCGAGCGGGCCGTCGACGCGCTCGTCGAACGGCTCGTCCGCGCCAAGGTCCGGGCGCGTTTCGGCGGACGGCTCAAGGCCTTCATCTCGGGCGGGGCCGCCCTCAACTACGAGGTCGGCCTCTTCTTCACCGCCCTCGGCTTAAGGCTCTTGCAGGGCTACGGGCAGACCGAAACGGCGCCAGTCGTTAGTTGCAACCACACCCGCGGCACAAAGCTCCACACCGTGGGTCCCCCTGTGGAAGGGGCCGAGGTGAAGATCGCCGAGGACGGGGAAATCCTGGTCCGCGGCGAGCTGGTGATGAAGGGCTACTGGAACGACCCCGAGGCCACGGCCGAGGTCCTCAGGGACGGCTGGCTCCACACGGGCGACATCGGCTTGATCGATGAGGACGGCCACATCCAGGTCACCGACCGCAAGAAGGAGATCATCGTCAACTCGGGCGGCGACAACATCGCGCCCCAGCGGGTGGAAGGAATCCTGATGCTCGAGCCGGAGATCGCCCAGGCCATGGTCTTCGGCGAGCAGCGGCCTCATCTGGTCGGGTTGATCGTCCCCGACGAAGGGTTCCTTGAAAGCTTCGCGGCCGAATCCGGGCGGGCCCCAGAACTCGCCTCCCTCGCGGAGGATGCGGCCTTCAGGGAGGCGATCGGGCGTGCCGTCGCCCGCGCCAACGAGGGCCTCTCGGTCATCGAGCAGGTCAGGCGATTCGCCGTCGCGCCGGAGCCGTTCAGGGTGGACAACGGCCTCATGACCCCCACCCTCAAGATCCGGCGGCACCGGATCCTCGCCCGCTACCGTTCCGTCTTGGAGGCGCTCTACTGACCGCTCAAGTCCCGTGGAAGTCGCGGTACCAGGCGACGAAGCGCTTGAGCCCCTCGTCGATCGTCGTGCGCGGCTCGTAGCCGAGGTCGGCCCGCGCGGCGCCGATGTCGGCGACGGTTGCGACCACGTCGCCCGGCTGCATGGGGGCCAGCTCGATGCGCGCCGTCCGCCCCGTGACACGCTCCAACAGCTCCACGAACCGCCTGAGTGGCTCGCCGCGGTTGTTGCCGATGTTGTAGAGCCGGTGCGGCGGCGCACCGTCCTTGGCCTCAGGCGGCCGATCGAGGGCCGCCATGAGCCCGGCCACCGCGTCGTCGATGTAGGTGAAATCCCGCTTCATCTTGCCGTGGTTGAACAGGCGGATGGGCTCGCCGTCGAACAGCGCCCTCGTGAACAGGTAGGCAGCCATGTCAGGCCGCCCCCAGGGCCCGTAGACGCTGAAGAACCGGAGCCCGGTCGCGGGAATCCGGTAGAGGTAGCTGTAGCTGCACGCCATGAGCTCTCCGGCCCGCTTGCTCGCCGCATAAAGCGAGATCGGTCTGTCGACGCGGTCCTCCACGGCGAAAGGCTGCTTGCGGTTGCCGCCGTAAACCGAGCTCGAGCTCGCATAGACCAGATGCTCGAGCCCATCAAGCCGGCGGCAGAACTCGAGCACCGCCAGCTGACCCATGCAGTTGGCGCGGCCGTAGGAGAACGGGTCCTCGAGGGAGTACCGTACCCCGGCCTGCGCCGCTAAATGGACAACGCGCCGAATTCCGGCTTTCGAGAGAGCGTTGAGCGCCTCCCAGTCGGCGATGTCGAGTCGGCGAAAGACGAAGCCCGTGTTTTCGTCCAGCCGCTTCACCCGCGCCTTCTTGAGGTCGACGTCATAGTAGGGGTTGAGGTTGTCAACCCCGATCACCTTCTCCCCGCGGGCCAGAAGCCGGGCGCAAACGTGATACCCGATGAATCCGGCGGCGCCGGTGACAAGGACGGTCATGGATCGATGCCCGAGCTAGAGGCCGGCGCCACCATACATGAGGCCTCGGGCTAAGTCACCCGACCCAACCCCGCCAGCCCTTGTGCAAATAAGGGTTTGCGGAGCCCATGACGATCGGTTTGGATAGGCGCCGGTCCGAAACAGCTTCCGGGTTTCCGTCCCAAAGCCGGACAGCACCGGAAACGCTCGGGAGACTTGCGCATGACGCTGGCCGCGGCCAGCCTTGACGACAAGTATGCCCTTGAAAAGGGGCGCGTCTACCTCACCGGGACGCAGGCGCCCGTCCGCCTGCCGATGATGCAACGGCGGCGGGACGAGGCGGCGGGGCTCAACACCGCCTGCTTCATCTCGGGTTACCGCGGCTCGCCCCCCAAGGTCTCGGCGGCGGAGTAGGACGAGCAAGATGGCCGAGGACAAAATCGCCCTCGTCGTCGGTGTCGGGGACGGGCTGGGCTTGGCGCTCAGCCGGCGGTTCGCCAAGGCCGGCATGAACGTCGCCATGGTCGCCCGGGACCGCGCCAAGCTCGAGGGCCTCGAGGCGAAGATCGGGGCGCAAGATGAGAGCAAGGTGCGGGCCTTCCCCGCCGACGCCGTGGACGAAACCGCCGTTAAAAACCTCTTCAAAGCGGTGCGGGAGGCATGGGACGAGCCGGACCTCGTCGCTTACAACGCCGGCACCTATCAGCCAGGCGGGATCCTGGAGATTAGGCGCGAGGACGTGGAGCGCTGTTGGCGCGTGGGGTGCCTCGGCGGGTTCCTGGTCGGGCGCGAGGCGGCCAAGGGCATGGTCGAACGCGGGCGCGGCACCATCATCTTCACCGGCGCGACGGCGTCCTTGCGGGGAAGTGCAGGCTTCTTCAACCTCGCGGTCGGCAAGTTCGGGCTGAGGGCGTTGGCTCAGAGCATGGCGCGGGAGCTGGGGCCCAAGGGCGTCCACGTCGCCCACGTCATCGTGGACGGTCAGATCGGCGGCCCCTATTACGCGCATCTCGTCGCCGAGCGCGGCCCGGATGCGCTGCTCAAGCCCGAGGCGATTGCCGAGGCGTACTGGCAGCTCCACCTCCAGCCGCGGAGCGCGTGGACGCAGGAGCTCGACCTCCGTCCCTGGGTGGAGAAGTTCTAGCCGCCCGTCCAAGACTCGGAGGTTGGTCGCCGGGCTACGTGTCGGCTAACTACAGATTTTCCTTGTGCTCGCAGGTAGGAGCCGCTACACGGGCCGCACTGGTCACATGTTATGTCGACGTACCCCGCTTAGCCGCGTTCCCGCCTGGTCGAGCTACCCCCTGACATTGTGATACCTCTAAATGAACACGCTGCCGCACGACGCACAGCGGCTTACATCAGCCTTTGAAAGGAGCATTCATGGCTACTGGCACGGTCAAATGGTTCAACCCTACGAAGGGCTTCGGCTTCATCACCCCGGATGACGGCGGTAAGGACGCTTTCGTCCACATGTCGGAAGTCGAGCGCGCCGGGATGGCAACGCTCGCAGAAGGCCAACGGGTCAGCTATCAAGTTCTCAACGAACCCCGCGGGCCGAAGGCTGTGGATTTGGCCCCGGTGGAATAGACGCGACGCCACGGTGTCGCTCCTGCACCCAAGGGGACAATCCGAACTGAGTTGTTCGCGTCACCAAGGTGGCGGAGCCGGACGTTGGTAACGGGCGCCGGCCTGCGTTCGGCCGCCCAGTATGCGCCCTCACCCACCGACGGCGGATGCTCCCGCCGTCGATCGCCGTCGATCCCCTCTCGCGCGACGGGCGTGGGGCCCGTCCCTCGACACGTCAAGACTACGAGCCCTCCCCCTGGGAGAGGGCGGCCCGCGTCGGCGGGCGAATGAGGGACTTAAAGAGAATCGACGCTTAACGAGCCGCCGCGAAGTCCTCCACCCAGTGGATGCCCGTTTCGATCCGCCCATCCGCGTGGAGGTTCAACCACCGGTACGCCGGCGGCCTTTCCGTGCGGTGCAGTTCCTCTTCGCCCTTGTATTGAATGCAGGTCGAGGGCGACCCCATCAACCGGACCCCGCGGCGCTCGTCGTCGAACGGGTGGTGGATATGGCCCCAGACGACGCCGCGGACCTGGCCGTGACGGTCGAGGACCTCGAAGAACGCCTCTGGGTTTACGAGCGGCACCCTGTCCATCGCCGTGCCGACGGAAACAGGCTGATGGTGGAGGCACACGAGCGCATAGAGGTCGGGCCGGCGCCCGAGCGCCGCATCGAGAGAGCCGAGCCGGTCGTCGTCGAGGCGACCCGCTTCCCAGCCTTCGACCGTGGAATCGAGGAGCACGATCTGCCAGGCGCCGTGGCAAGCGCTCCCGGGCATGGCGACCCGGCCCCCGACAAGGTGCTCCGCCATCGCCGACGGCTGGTCATGGTTGCCTGGAAGGCAGTAGACCGGCACCTCGAGGGCTCCGAACAGCTCCTTGAGCCGTCGGTAGGCGGCGGGCGTCCCGTCGCCGGCAAGGTCACCGGTGGCGAGCACGAGGTCCGAGGGCCAGGCATTCCGGCGCGCGTGGGCCAGCACCGCCTGGAGCGAGGCCAGGGTGTCGAAGCCTTCAAACATGCGCCCCAGGTCCTCGCCGACATGGGCGTCCGTGACCTGGATGAGCTTCAAGACGTCGTCGGCCATGGGAGCGCGCCATCCGCCTCGGCGGGCGCGAGGCCCGCGGCGCGACCACACCATAGAGGCTCCTGGCAAAAGGCTCAACGGGCGGCTATGTTCGTCGCTTGAAGATGCCGCCCATGCGTGCCGCCGAGGTTGCCTATCAGGGAGACGAGACCCTTGCCCGGCTCCTAGCCGAAGCGGCGGTCGGGCTCTCACTCGCCGAGGTCAAGGCGCTCGTCCGCGGGGTCGTGGCGGCTCCGAAGGGCTCCGACGCGGACGTGTGGCTCGAGCTGGCGGTGCCTGAGCCCGGGGAGGCATTGCGGGAGCAGCTCACGGCGCTCAAGAGAGAGACCGCGGCCGCCTTCGACGACGGGCTCGACGGCCGGTGCCCGCCGGCGCGGCTCGCGGCATTGAGAGCCGAGCTCGCCCGCCGGGGGCTCGACGGGTTCGTCGTGCCCCTGACCGACGAGCACCACGGCGAGTTCATCCCGCGGCGCGCCCGCCGCCTTTCGTGGCTCACCGGTTTCGCGGGCTCGGCCGGGGTCGCGGTGGTGCTCAGAAAGGCGGCCGCCGTGTTCGTCGACGGGCGCTACACGCTGCAGGTGGAGGCCGAGGTGGACCACGCGCTCTTCGAGCGTCGCCATATCACCGACAGTCCGCCGGAGACGTGGATCGGCGCCCACCTTCCAGCGGGGGCGACGCTCGGGTACGACCCGTGGCTCCACACGCTGGAGGGAGTCGCCCGGCTTAAGGCCGCCGCACAGGAGGCGGGCGGGCAGCTCGCGCCGGCGAGTGACAACCCGGTCGATCGCGTATGGACGAATCAGGCCCCGGTCCCGATCGCTCCGGTGGTGGCGCATGATCTCGCGTTCGCGGGTGTCGAGTCGGGCGCAAAGCGAGCGGGGCTCGCGAAGGACCTCAAGCGGCGGCGGGTGGAGGCCGCGGTGCTTACCGGCCCCGATTCGATCGCGTGGTTGTTAAACATCCGCGGCGGGGACGTGCCCAACGCGCCGCTTCCGTTGGGCTTCGCCCTCCTCCACGCCGACGCGCGGGTCGACCTTTTCATCGACCAGCGGAAGCTCGCGCCCGGGCTCGAGGCGCACTTGGGCCATGAGGTCCGCGTCCACGCGCCCGACCGGCTGGGCCCGGCGATCGACGAACTCGTCCGTGCAGGCAAACGCCTCCAGGCCGACCCAGCGACGACCGCGGCCTGGGTCTTCGACCGGATCGAGGCCGCAGGGGGCAAGCCGGTCAAGGCCCCCGATCCTTGCGCCCTGCCGAAGGCGTGCAAGAACCCGGTCGAGCTCGACGGCGCCCGGGCGGCGCACCGCCGCGACGGCGCGGCGCTCACCCGCTTCCTCTGCTGGCTGGCGGGCATGGCGCCCTCAGGCCGGCTCACCGAGCTCGAGGCGGCCGAGAAGCTCGCCCGGCTCCGCGAGGGGAGCGAGCACTATCGTGGGCCCAGCTTCACGACGATCTCCGGGGCCGGCCCTAACGGCGCCATCGTCCACTACCGCGCGACGCCCGAGACGAACCGCAGGCTGGAGGCCGGCTCCCTGTACCTGGTCGACTCGGGAGGCCAGTACCTGGACGGCACCACGGACGTCACCCGGACGGTGGCCATCGGCGAGCCCACGCCCGAGCAGCGGCGGCACTTCACCGCGGTCTTGAAGGGCCACATCGCGCTCGCCCGCACCCGCTTCCCGAAGGGCACGACCGGCGCCCAGCTCGACACCGTCGCCCGCCACGCCCTGTGGCAGTTGGGCCTCGACTACGACCACGGCACGGGCCATGGCGTGGGCAGCTACCTCGGCGTCCACGAAGGTCCGCAGCGGATCGCCAAGAGGGGCGGCGACGTGGCGCTCGAGCCCGGCATGATCTGCTCGAACGAGCCCGGCTACTACAAGGCAGGCTCTCATGGAATCCGAATCGAGAGCCTCGTCGCCGTCGTCCCCTCAGAACGGACGGAAGCAGGCGAACGGGACCTCCTCGAGCTCGAAACCCTCACCAGGGCGCCGATCGACCGCATGCTCATCGACCCCGATCTCATGGCGAGGCCCGAGATCGCGTGGCTCGAGGCCTACCACGCCGAGGTCCGCAGCACCCTCACCCCCTTGGTCGACGCCGAGACCGCGGCCTGGCTCGAGGAGGTCACCCGCCCCCTCGGCACTTAGCAGGATGCCAAACAACCCAGCACGACGGGTTCTCATCCTTCGACACGCAGCCCTTCGGGCTGCTGCTTGAGGCATGAGGATGTTTGCTTTGTCAATAAGTTAAGCCTCATGCTGAGGAGCGGGCCTGAGCTTGTCGAGGAGCCGTGTCTCGAAGTATGAGGCGCCAATCCAACATTTTTCAGCATCCTGCTGACGGGTGGAGCCCGCAACCCGTCGAGGCAGGATCGTGCTCGGGCGGAAAGGTGCCCTGGGACGAGAGAGGGCTCGCCCGTCGAAGGCCTCGGCGACGATAAACGGGGACAACAGGTGATCTCGTTCCTTCTTCTCGGATTCCTCATCGGCATGAAGCACGCGATGGAGGCCGACCACGTCGCCGCCGTGGCCTCGCTCGCCACAGGGAGCCGCTCGGTCCGCCAGGTGGTCAAGACAGGCGTCGCCTGGGGCCTCGGCCACACGCTCACGCTCGGCGCCGTGGCGGGCGCCGTCCTTGTCCTGGACATCGCCCTGCCTGAGCGCTTCGCGCTCATCGTCGAGTTCGCCGTCGGCGTCATGGTGGTCGCGCTGGGGGTGGACGTCCTCGTGCGGCTCATCCGGGAGCGGGTCCACTTCCACGCCCACCGGCATGAGAACGGCATCGTCCACATCCACGCCCACGCCCACGCGGGCGAGGGGCCGCACGAGCTCGCCCGCCACGATCACGAGCACGCCTCGGGTCTGCCGCTCAGGGGATTCCTCGTCGGCCTCGTGCATGGGTTAGCCGGCTCGGCGGCGCTCCTTCTGCTCACCCTGGAAACGATCCGCTCGACCGCCTTGGGGCTCCTCTACGTCGGGCTATTCGGCCTCGGCTCCGTCCTCGGCATGGCGGCGCTGTCCGTCGCCATCGCCCTGCCCTTGCGGTCCGCCGCCCGCGGCCTCACCTGGGCCCACAACGGCCTCAAGGCCTCTGTGGGCATGGCGACGATCCTTCTCGGAGTCGCGCTCATTTATGACATCGCGGTCGCCAGGGGGCTCCTCCTGTAGACCTCAAGCACTTTCGCGGGAAGGGAACGACGGCGGCTCGCGCCCCGAGGCGCGAAGGGTAATGTCCTAATCCGCCCCAATACCGTTCCGGTTACTCAGCCCCTGACCCCCCGGGAAGCGCTGTGGCTGGGCCTTGAGATGGCACTGTAATGACAACTGGGGGCCGATCCTCGGCTGCGTTGATCGCTGTGGCCAGCGTGTCCACGATAGCAAGAAGCTCGGCTCGGATTTCAGAGGGAAGGCCATTAACTCGGTCGGAAAGGGCATCCACACGGTCGGAAAGAGCATCCACACGGTCGAAAAGGGCATCCACACGAGTGAGAGTATAGCTCGACACTCCGATAACAATAGCCACCAACACACCGATGAAAGCCGTTGTCACGATCTGAGTGTGGCGTGCTACATTGATGGCGTCTCTCAGCCCCCCACTCTCTCCCTCTAAGCGAGAAACCCGTTCACCCATTAGGGCCTCTCTAATTGGCATAAAAGGCCCTTCGGTAAGATCCCTGTCTGGGGGAACGAACTCAGGCAGCGTCGACGAAGCCAGGCCCTAGCCCTCTCTCTTGGCGTTCTTCCACTTCTGAATGACCTTGATCGCGATAAGCTCGACATGACCACAGTTGACGCAAGCGGCCCAGCTCGCAGGCAGAGACTTGCGAAGGTGCAAAAACGAACCGTCCTCATCGCGGCCAAGCGGCAGTATCGCCTTGAAATCGTCACGGTCCTCGCCCAGTGTCCACTGTCGTTCACCGCAACGTGGGCAGGGAGCGTTGGTCCACTTCTCCACAATGAAACCCTTTATGTCCTCCGGCGATAGGGCCGTCACTGATCATCCGCCCTTTACTGTCTGAGACCGAGGGTAATGGCAGATTACCGGTTTATCAAATCGCTTTCAAACTAGGAAGCTCCTGAATCTTGAAATAGCTTTAACCGGGATATCCCAGATGACTCCTCCCGAGTGCTGGAGATACTGCCAGGAATCGGCATGGAGCGCAAGGTTGACCACCCGGCTTCCGCCGACCGGCCAACGCATCTCTCTGAGGCACAACGAGGTCCATCAGGCTAAGCGC
>JBHICW010000069.1:0-9777 GCA_046759785.1 Alphaproteobacteria bacterium | reverse complement strand
GGGCTCCGCCCTCGCGACTTCCTTCGGCTGGGGCGGCGGCGGCACCTGGACCTTCACCGGCTCCGGCTTCGGCTTCGGGGCCGATTCGGCGATGGGCTCGGGCTCCGGCTCGGGCTTGACCGGCGCCGGCGGTGCCGCCGTCTCCTCGTCGATCGTGAACACCTCCACCCAGATCGGCTGGTCAACGGCGATCTCGCGCTCGAACAACTGCGGCAGACCAAAGAAAGCCAAGAGCCCCACCACGACGTGCACGATCGCCGACAACATTGCGCCGCGTCGCAAGCTTCACCTCCTGATCTTCCCGCCCGGCAGCTCTGCGATCAGGGCGACGTTGTCGAACCCCGCCTCGGTGATCGCCCCCATCACTTCCATCACCAGCCCGTAATCGATGGCCCGATCCCCCCGAACGAAGATCCTGACGTCCGATTTCCGTTCCGTGACGGCCTCGAGGCGTGGACCCAGCTCGTCGAGCGCCACCTCGGTATTCTGGAGGTAGATCACGCCGTCGGCGTTGATGGAAACGGCCAGGGGCTCGTCCTGGCCCCTGATCTCCGGCACCCCAGCCTCGGGAAGGTCCACGTTGACGCCGACGGTCAAGAGCGGCGCGGTGATCATGAAGATCACGAGAAGCACCAGCATCACGTCGACGACCGGGGTGATGTTGATCTCGCTCATCAACCGGCGCTGATGCCAGCCCCGGCGCGACGAGTTGTCGACAACGGCGGCCATCAGCCCTGGCGCTCCTCAAGCTGCCGCGAAAGGACGGCGCTGAACTCCGCCGAGAACGTCTCGAGTCGGCTGCCGTACCGCGCAAGGTCGCTCGACAACTTGTTGTAGGCGATGACCGCCGGGATCGCCGCCACGAGGCCCAGCGCGGTGGCGAACAGGGCCTCGGCGATTCCCGGCGCCACGACCGCCAGCGACGTGTTCTTGCTCGCGGCGATCGACTGGAAGCTGTTCATGATCCCCCAGACGGTCCCGAATAGGCCCACGAAGGGCGCCGTCGAGCCCACCGTGGCGAGGAAGCCGATGAACCTCTCGAGCAGCTCGAGCTCCCGATCGAGGGTCACCTGCATCGCCTGGTTCACCCGCTCCTGCAAGCCCACCCTGAGTCGGTCCTCCTTGGGGACGAACCCGCGAGCGACCGAGCGCCGCCACTCGGCCATGGCGGCAGCGAAGACGGCCGCCATCGGGTGATCGGGCCGGTTGCCGATGCGCTCGTACAGCTCCTCGAGCGACAGGCCCGACCAGAAGTTTTCCTCGAACTCCTCGGCAAGCCCGCGCAGGCGCCGGAACCGCATGCTCTTCTCGAAGATGATCGTCCAGCACCAGAACGACGCCAGGACGAGAATCAGCATTACGGCCTTGACGACTGGATCGGCCTGGAGGAACAGCGCCCAGACGGACAGGTCCGATCCCGCGACGGACCCGGCGACGGCGAAGGCTTCGATGGCGGGGTTTTCCACCGCTTAGGATCCCGGCTGCGGTCGGACGACGGGCTGGAGCGCGGCCCGGACGATGGCCGGGAGCCGCACCGGCCGCCCGGCAGGCGCGACGAAGGCGAGCTTCAAGAGAATGTGGACAAGGTCGGTCGTCCCCCGACGGATGACCTGTTCGAGTTCGGCCGTCGCCGCGCCGAGCGCGAGAAGGCGAGTCTCAACCTCGATCTCGTCATCGAGCCCCGCGGGGCCGAAGTACTCGACCTCCAAGCGGCGCACGACGAAGACCGTCCCCGTCTTGTCTCGAAGCCCCGAGTGGTCGACCCCGATGAGCCGCATCATTTCCGTCCGCGCCCGCTCCGCGAACCTGAGGTAGTTCGCGTGGTAGACGACGCCACCCGCGTCGGTGTCCTCGTGGTAGACCCTGAGCGGCAGGCGGTGGACCCCGCCGTCGAGCGTGCCGGAGATCGCCTCAGCCATCCGCCGCCTCGCTGTCGTCCTCAAGAAGGCCGAGCTGCTCTGCCTCGGGCCCGGTGGGTTGAAGCCCCAGATGGCGGAAGCCTAAAGCGGTAAGCACGCGGCCCCGCTGGGTGCGGTGCAAGAAGCCCTGCTGAAGAAGATAGGGCTCGACCACCTCCTCGAGCCCGTCGCGCTGCTCCGAGAGCGCCGCCGCAACCGTATCGACGCCGACCGGTCCGCCCGCGTAGTTTTCGGCGATGCACCTGAGGTACCGGCGGTCCATCCCATCGAGGCCTTGTTCGTCGACCTCGAGCCGCTTGAGTGCGGCGTCGGCCGCGCGGACGTCGATAGTCTCAAGGCCCGCCACGGCCGCGAAATCGCGCACCCGCTTGAGCAACCGGCCGGCCACGCGCGGGGTCCCGCGCGAGCGGCAGGCGATCTCGGTGGCTCCGTCGGGCGTAAGGTCGACGCGCAGCACCCTCGCCGCACGGGTCACGATGACCGTGAGCTCCTCGGAGCTGTAAAAGCCAACACGCGCGGGAATGCCGAAGCGCTCCCGCAAGGGCGTGGTGAGAAGGCCCGAACGGGTGGTCGCGCCGATGAGGGTGAAGGGCCGAAGGTCGATCCGCACCGAGCGCGCCGACGGCCCTTCCCCGATAATGAGGTCGAGCTGGAAGTCCTCGAGCGCCGGGTAGAGGATCTCCTCCACCGCCGGGTTGAGCCGGTGAATCTCGTCGATGAAAAGAACGTCGCGCTCTTCGAGGTTGGTGAGCAGCGCCGCAAGGTCACCGGCCCTGACGATCACCGGCCCGGAGGTGGCTCGGAAGCCCACCCCCAGCTCGCGGGCCACGATCTGGGCGAGTGTCGTCTTGCCCAGTCCCGGCGGCCCATAGAACAGCACGTGGTCCAGGGGCTCCTGGCGCGCCCGGGCCGCGTCGATGAAGACGCGGAGGTTCTGGCACACCTGGCGCTGGCCCACGAACTTCTCAAGGCTCGTCGGCCTCAAGCCGGCCTCGGCCTCGGCCATGGCGTCCTCAGCGGCCGCGTCGCGAGAGTCGTTCATTGGGCCAGCTCCTTGAGCCCGGCCCGGATCAGGGCCTCGACGCTGGCCTCAGGACCCAGGCGGCGGGCGGCACCGACCACCGCGGCCAACGCCTCGGCCCGGCGGTAGCCCAGGTTCACGAGCGCCGAGGCGGCGTCTGCCTCCGGGCCCTGGGCGGGGGTCGGGGCGGACGCCCAGCCCGGCCCACCTCCCGGCGGCACGTCCGCCACCTTCTCCTTGAGCTCGGCGACGATGCGCCCCGCCAGCCGCCCGCCGACTCCGTTCGCCTGAGCGATCACGCCCCGATCGCTGGCGGCGATGGCCCCGGTGAGCTCGGCGGGCGCCATCGCGCTCAGGATCGCGAGCGCCACCTTCGCGCCCACGCCCTGAACCGTCTGCAGCAAGCGGAACCAAGCCCGCTCGTCTCTGTCGGCGAACCCATAGAGGTGGATGTGATCCTCTCGCACATGGGTCTCGACGAGAAGGCGGATCGGCTCCCCGGGCGGCGGCAGGTGACGCAGGGTGCGGGCCGAGCAGTAAACGAGGTAACCCACGCCGGCCACGTCGACGACCGCCCAGTCGTCACCCAAGGAGTCGAGACGCCCCGAAAGTTTGGCGATCACGGGGCCGGTTCCGCGGCGCTCGCGGCCACCCAGCGGGCGGCCGTGCGGGCATGGTGGGCGTGACAGATGGCGACCGCCAGGGCGTCGGCCGCATCGGCGCCGGCGACGGGCCGACCCGGCAGGAGACGCGCCACCATCCCGGCGATCTGGCCCTTCTCCGCCCGCCCGGTGCCGACGACCGCCTTCTTCACGAGCCGGGCCGCGTACTCGTGGACCGGAATGCCGGCGAGCGCAGGCGCCAAGAGCACGATCCCGCGCGCCTGACCGAGTTTGAGCGTCGTCGCCGCGTTCCCGCTCACGAAGGTCTCCTCCACCGCCGCGACGTCAGGCGAATAGGCCGCGATCACCTCGGAGAGGCCCTCGTACAGCCGCCGCAGCCGCTCGGCCAGCGGCAGCTCCGGGTCGGGGGCGATCAACCCGTTGGCCACGTGCTTGAGCAGCGTCCCGGACACATCGATGACCCCCCATCCCGTGGTGCGCAAGCCTGGATCGAGCCCGAGAAGCCGCATCGCACCTCACGTCGTCAGCCTGGCCATGAGTTCGTCGGCGATGTCGAAATTGGCAGAGACCAACTGCACGTCGTCGTTGTCCTCCAGGACCTCGATGAGTTTGAGCAGGCTGCGCGTGTCCTCTTCACCCAGACGTACCGTCGTCTGCGGCCTCCAGGTCAGCCGCGCGCTCTGACAAGGGCCGAAGCGAGCCTCGAGTGCGTCGCGCGCCGCTCCCAGCCGATCGAGCGCGAAGATCGCCTCGTGCCCGTCGTCGCGCGATTCGCAGTCGTCCGCCCCAGCCTCCAGCGCCGCCTCGAACATCGCCTCCGCGTCGGCCACCTCCGGCGGGTAGCTCACCATACCCACGCGGTTGAACAGAAAGCTCACGCTCCCGGGCTCCCCGATCGAGCCCCCGTACTTGCTGAACGCCGCCCGTAGCTGTGCGGCCGTTCGGTTGCGGTTGTCCGTCAAGGCCTCGACGATGATCGCGGCCCCTCCGGGCCCATAGCCTTCGTAGCGGATCTCCTCGTAGGGTTCGCCCTCGCTCGCCCCTGCCCCGCGCCGGATCGACCGCTCCACCGTCTCCCTCGGCATGTTTGCGGCCTTCGCGGCGAGCACCGCGTTGCGCAAGCGCGGATTCGTCGCAGGATTCGGCAGGCCGGACCGCGCCGCCACCACGAGCTCCCGGATGAGCTTGGTGAACAGCTTCGCGCGCCTCGCATCCTGCGCGCCCTTCCGGTACATGATGTTCTTCCACTGCGAATGGCCGGCCATGCTTCGACCGCGTCCTTATCTTGTCACAGCAGCCTGCAAACATACCAAATGCTGTGGGTACGCGACAGTCATAACGTTATCCGGCCATTGTGGCAAGATTTGGGCGGATTCGCTCCGTCATACCGCTCCATTCCAAGGAGACGTCCCAATTTTCGGTTCCCTTCCCCATTGGAGGCCATTACTGGCGCCGAAAATCTTGGGCGAGGCATCGCAGAGGTTCGGCGAGGTGGCGAAGGTCATCAGACACATCGCCGAGCAGACCAACCTCTTGGCGTTCAATGCCACGAGCGAGGCGCCGCAGGAGCTATCGCGCCAAGCGGAAAGCGTTGGAGGCGCGGTCGGCAAGTTCCCGGCCGAGGTGAGAGCGATGCAACGCTTCGCGCCGGCATCAGCCCTGTGAGCCCCAGGGGCGGTGGTGTAAGGCCGCTGCTCGTTGTCTTCGATCCGCGCCCGCGCGCGCATCGACGGTCAGCACCCGACGGCCCCAGGGGTCGCCACCGAATTCAGCAGAACGGGCGACGACAAGAGAGCCGCCGGGGAGCCGGCGGCTCTAGTTAACAGGGAGGCTTAACGAATTCGGGGGACTACCGAGAGGCTTCCGCCCGAACGCATACAGCTTATACGAGACGTCTGAAACGTGCTACAACTTTTCGGCGATCTCCTCAAGGATGGTTAGCGTCGAGCCCTGGGGCGGAACGATTGCCGGCGGCCGCGGAAAGGCAGGCCAGGCGCGCCTTCCAGCACGACGCCGATCCCTGGCCCTTGCCCGCCATCGGCACCCGGGCGAAGACGCGGCCGACGGCCGACCGGCCTTTCCGACACCGGTCTTACGACTTGCGGAAGGCGGACTCCGCACTGCTGCGGGCGACCTCCTTCGCGGCGATCACCTCGCGCGCGCGGGCGATTTCCGCCTCGAGTTCGGCGATGTACTCATGCAGCGCCTCGATGGACATCGATTCGAGGTCTTTCGGCTTGGGCGCAGGCGCACGCGGCTCCAAATCGTCAAGCTCCATGGGCGAAACCTCTCCACACTCTGGCCCGGTTCGGAACCTCTCGCTCGCTAACAAGTACAGGGGCCTGGGGGCAGCGGCAAAGCATTTTCCCTTCCGCCGGTGGCGGAGCTGGGGCAGAGTAGCCGCCCGCGTCGCGACACGAAGAGTGAGGGGTCGATGGCGTCCACCGTGCCCTCCGAAATGACGGCCATCGAGATCGCCGAGCCCGGTGGGCCTGAGGTGTTGCGGCCGGTCACGCGCCCGGTGTCGGAACCCGGGCACGGCGAGGGGCTGATTCGGGTGGCGGCCGCGGGAGTCAACCGGCCGGACGTCTTGCAGCGGCAGGGCGCGTACCCGCCGCCGCCGGGCGCCTCGGACATTCCCGGGCTCGAGATCGCCGGCACCGTGGTAGCCTTGGGTGAGGGCGTAGAAGGCCTCGCCCTGGGCGACGAGGTTTGCGCCCTAGTCAGCGGCGGGGGCTATGCCACGTACTGCACGGCCCCCGCGTCCCAGGTGCTTCCCGTGCCCAAGGGGCTCGGCATGGTTGAGGCCGCAGCGCTGCCCGAGACCTTCTTCACGGTGTGGACCAACGTGTTTCGGCGCGCCGGGCTCAAGGGTGGCGAGCGGTTTCTCGTCCACGGCGGCTCGAGCGGGATCGGCACCACCGCGATTCAGCTTGCCAGCGCCAAAGGCGCGCGCGTCTTTGCCACGGCGGGGCACCGCCGCCAAGGGCGCCGCCTGCGAGCCGCCAAGTGCGCCGCCTGCGAGAAGCTCGGCGCCGAGCGCGCCATCAACGACCGGGAGGAGGACTTCGTCGAGGTCGTGAAGGAGCTCACCGGCGGCGACGGGGTGGACGTCATCCTCGACATGGTGGGCGGGGACTACCTCTCGCGCAACCTGGAGGCCCTGGCGATAGAGGGCCGGCTGGTCTACATCGCGTTTCTCGGCGGCAGCGAGGTGACGCTCGATTTCCTGCCGATGATGCTCAAGCGGCTCACGATCACCGGTTCCACGCTGCGGCCGCAGAGCGTGGAGCGGAAGGCGGCTATCGCGGCCGACCTCGAGGCGGAGGTGTGGCCGATGCTCGAGACCGGACGCGTCGCGCCGGTGATCGACTCGACGTTTCCGCTGGCGGAAGCGGCGGCGGCCCACCACCGGATGGAGGAGGGCGCGCACATCGGGAAGATCGTGCTTACGCTTTGATCGCCGCGCGTATCCGGCCTCGAGCTGCGTGGCTTGCGGTTGTGGTAATCGCCGATCGGTGGCACAAAAGTAATTAGGGGAACGCCCGTGCGAGGGGACGGCCGACGCCGCCTCTGAAAAGCCGGGTGGGGAGGAAGGATGGCTCTGCCCTTGATGCCCAAGGCAACCGCGGTATGGCTGGTCGACAACACCAGCCTGACCTTCGAGCAGATCGCCGAGTTCTGCGGGCTGCATACGCTTGAAGTTGAGGGGATCGCCGATGGAGAGGTGGCCGTCGGCATCATCGGCCTCGACCCCATCGCCAACGGGCAACTCACCCGCGAGGAGATCGAGCGCTGTACCGCCGATCCTAGCGCGCGGCTCCGGCTCTCTCAGCCGAAGACGGTGCCGCCCACCAAGACCCGGCGATCGCGGTACACGCCCGTTGCCAAGCGCCAGGACAAGCCGGACGCGATCGACTGGCTGTTGCGCCACCATGCCGACCTGAGCGACGCGCAGATCTCTCGGCTCTTGGGCACCACCAAGGCGACGATCAAGGCGGTGCGTGAGGGCACCCACTGGAATAGCGCTAACATCACCCCCCGCGACCCCGTGGCACTTGGCCTCTGCTCGCAGGCCGAGCTCAACGAGGAGCTGGGCCGGTGCCGGCCCGCGCCTCAAGCCGCCGCCGGCGACAAAGGGTCCCCGGCCTAGGTCAGACGTCGACGGGCGCCGTTCGGTCCTTACGGCCGAAGGCGGGGCCGAAGCGTGCCGCCCCGCCCACGGTCGCGGGCGCAGCCTTTCCTAGCCGGCGCGCGCGTACCCCAGGGGCTTCAGCGCGTCCGCGATCTCGTCCAGGATCGCGGCGTCGTCGATCGTGGCGGGCACGTTGTAGTGCTCGCCATCGGCGATCTTGCGGATCGTGCCGCGCAACACCTTGCCCGAGCGGGTCTTCGGCAGACGCTCGATCACGGTCGCCGTCTTGAACGAGGCCACCGGGCCGATCCGCTCGCGCACCATCTTTATGACCTCCTCGACGATCTCGCCGTCGTCGCGCTCGACCCCGGCCTTGAGCACGAGCAGGCCCACCGGCACCTGCCCTTTGAGGGAGTCGGCGACGCCCACCACCGCGCATTCGGCGACATCCGGGTGGGCCGCCAGAACCTCTTCCATGGCGCCGGTGGATAGCCTGTGACCGGCCACGTTGATGATGTCGTCGGTGCGGCTCATGACCCAGAGATACCCGTCCTCGTCCTCGAAGCCGGCGTCGGCGGTCATGTAGTAGCCGGGGAATTGGTTCAGGTACGACGTCACGTAGCCGTCGTCGTCGTTCCACAGGGTGGGCAGGCACCCGGGCGGCAGCGGCAGCTTGACGACGATGCTGCCGATCTCGCCCCGCGGCATCTCTTCGCCGCCGGGGCCGACCACGTCCACTTTGTAGCCGGGCACCGCCTTGGTGGGCGAGCCGCGCTTGACCGGCAGCATGCCGAGGCCGACGCAATTGGCCCCGATCGCCCAGCCGGTTTCGGTCTGCCACCAGTGGTCGATGACCGGCACGCCAAGGTGCTTCTCGGCCCAATCCAGCGTGTCCGGATCCAAACGCTCGCCGGCGAGGAACAGGGCGCGGAAGCGCGACAGGTCGTACCGCTTCATGTAGACGGCGTCGGGGTCCTCGCGCTTGATGGCACGGAACGCCGTGGGCGCCGTGAACAGCGCGTTGACCGCGTGCTGGGAAATGACCCGCCAAAACGCCCCCGGGTCGGGGGTGCCCACCGGCTTGCCCTCGTACAGGATCGAGGTACAGCCATGGAAGAGCGGCGCGTAGACGATGTAAGAGTGGCCGACGACCCAGCCCACGTCGGATGCCGCCCAGTACACCTCGCCGGGATCGACCCCGTAGACGTACTGCATGCTCCATTTCAGCGCCACCAGGTGGCCGCCATTGTCGCGCACCACGCCCTTGGGCCGGCCGGTCGTACCCGAGGTATAGAGGATATACAGGGGGTCGGTGGCCGCCACCGGCACGCACCCGGCCGGCCGGGCCGTGGCCATCAGCGCCTCCCAGTCGAGATCGCGGCCCCGACGCAACGCGGCCTTCTCCTGGGGCCGCTGCCGGATGATGCATGTCTTGGGCTTGTGGCCGGCCATTTCGATCGCCTTGTCGAGCAGCGTCTTGTAAGGAACCACCGCGTTGACCTCGATGCCGCACGAGGCCGAGACCACGACCTTGGGCTTGCTGTCGTCGATGCGGGTGGCTAGCTCGTTGGCAGCAAAGCCCCCAAATACCACCGAGTGGATGGCTCCTATGCGCGCGCAGGCAAGCATGGCGATCACCGCTTCGGGCACCAAGGGCATGTAAATGACCACTCGGTCACCCTTCCTCACGCCCTGGTCGGCGAGCACGCCTGCGAAGCGGGCGACCAGATCACGCAGCTCGCGGAAGGTGAAGGTCTTGACGGTGTCGGTCACGGGGCTGTCGTAGACCAGAGCGAGCTGGTCGCCCCGGCCACCGTCGGCATGGAGGTCGAGGGCGTTGTAGCAGGTGTTGACCACGCCGCCGGTGAACCACTGGTAGAGCGGCTTGCGCGAGTCGTCGAGAACCTTGTCCCACCGCTTGTACCAGTGGACCGCCTCTGCAGCTTCCGCCCAAAACCCTTCCGGATCGTCGAGCGACCGCGCGTAGACCTCATCGTAGCGTGACACCATGCCGAGCCTGCCCTGGAACTCCCGATGCTCTTCGCGGCGATGCCGCGCGGCCGGTTGAATTCACGACCC
>JBHICW010000068.1:0-9787 GCA_046759785.1 Alphaproteobacteria bacterium | reverse complement strand
ACCTCTCGGGCCGCGGCCGCTACGAGCAGGCTGTTGGATGGTCGCCCGACGCCGCTTCCGCCGGCCCGAAGGCCCCCGCCATCAAGGAACCTACCCCCCGGATGTTGTAGCTTAAGGGAGGATAGGGTGCCTCTGCACCCAATATGCTGTATATTCGGGCGCACAGGCCGCAGGATTGTCGGTCGGAAGCCGATTGGGTTACAATGGTGCATAAGGGATATCCCTTTCGGGCTAGATCGGCGCACAGGGGGGTGGAGCGCGATGCCGAGCGGCGGCAGACCGCCGGCGCACGCGGGCGTGCGGATCGGCGGCGCCGGGGGAGGTTGCGGCGGTCGGGGGCGGCTCTCGTGAAGATCCTGATCGCCGACGATCACGCGCTGTACCGGCAAGGCTTGCGCTTGGCGCTGGCCGAGATTGACGCCCGGGCCGAGATCGTCGAGGCGGCGGACGCCGACTCGACTTTGGCCCGGGCGCGTGACGACGGCCCCTTCGACCTCGTGCTTCTTGACCTCGCGATGCCGGGGATGAACGGCTTCGAGGGTCTCAGCGCGTTGCGCCAGGCGCTGCCCGCCGTCCCCATCGTCATTCTTTCGGCCTCGGAGAGCCGTGACGACGTTCGCCGGGCGATCGAGTGCGGCGCCAGGGGCTATGTCCTCAAGTCTTCGAACCCGGAAGTCCTCAGGCACGCCCTGCCCCTCGTGCTCGCCGGTGAGGTCTACCTGCCGCCTGTCCTGGCGGGTCCGGAACCCGCCTTCGCCGCCAAGGAGCAGGCGGTCGGCCGGTCGGCGGCACCGGCGGACCCGATCGCGAAGCTCACCCCCCGCGAGCGGGAGGTCCTTGACGGTCTGGTCAAGGGCCGGTCGAACAAGGAGATCGCCCAGGAACTCGCGCTCGACGAAGGCACCGTCAAGGTCCACCTCAAGGCGGTTCTCAGAAAGCTGGAGGTCTCGAACCGCACCCAGGCGGCGGTGGTGGCCGTCCGCTCGGGCCTGATGACCGCTGGTCGCTGAGCCTCGGCGCCGCGGCGGGCACGTGGTGGGCGCCGCTTCCGCCCTGTCGGCGGCCGTGCCCCGGTGCTTCATCCCGGTTCGCCGAGACGGTTGGAGGCAGGAAAGAGCGACGGTCGGGGCCGCCCCCTGTCCCGGGCGCGACCGGGGCGGGGGCTAGCGCGTCGCGCCTTCTCCGGCGCGCCGACGCTGCAGGATGCGGCTGATCGCCGCCTGCAGCTTGCGCGGATCGATCGGCTTGTGGAGAAGCGCGCAGTCGCTCAGGCGCGCCTCGCGCAGGCGGGCGGGCTCGGTGTCGCCCGTCAGAATGACGGCCGGGACCGGCGCATCGACGTGATCCCTGATACGGCGGATGACCGCCGCCCCCGTCACGTTGTCCCGGAGGCGGAAGTCGGCGAGG
This sequence comes from Alphaproteobacteria bacterium, assembly GCA_046759785.1. Classification (GTDB taxonomy): domain Bacteria; phylum Pseudomonadota; class Alphaproteobacteria; order JBHICW01; family JBHICW01; genus JBHICW01. Next base: position 8,380 of record JBHICW010000068.1, on the reverse strand, counting down.
ACGAGGTCGGGCGGCTTACCGTCGAGCTGGCGAAGGGCTCCTTCCACGCCGGTGGCGGCGAGAACCCGGCACCCCCAGCCCTCGAGGACCAGCTTGAGCCCGGTGAGCTGGCTCCGCTCGTCGTCGATGACGATGACGACGGCGCCGGCGATGTCGTCCGTCGTGGGGACCGGTTCGGCACGCGCGCGGGGCTCGTCGGCGCACGGCACCTCGCACGGCACCTCGACGGAAAATGCCGAGCCCTTGCCCACCGTGGACGTGACCGCCACCCTGTGCCCGAGGAGCCGGCTCATGCGGTCGACGATCGCCAGGCCCAGGCCCAGGCCGCGGGTGCGGTCGCGCTCGGGGTTGCCGAGCTGATGAAACTCCTCGAAGATCGCCTGGAGCTGGTTCTTCGGGATACCCAGCCCGGTGTCCCACACCTCGACGCGTAGCCGGTTCGCCTGTCGTCGGCAGCCGATCAGAACCCGTCCCTTAGCCGTGTAACGGACCGCGTTGGCGACGAGGTTCCTCAAGATTCGGTCGAGGAGCACTGGGTCGCTCTTGACGGTCGCCTTGCTCCCGACGACCCTGAGCTCTACGCCCCCGTTTGCCGCCAGCGGCTCGAATTCGGCCGCCAGACGCCCGAGCAGGTCATCGATCGGGAAGTCCGCGATCTCGGGCTTGAGCATGTCCGCGTCCAGCTTGGAGATGTCCAAGAGCGCGCTGAGGAGGCTGTCGGTCGCCTCCATCGAGTCCTCGATGTGGCGGACGATCTCGCGGCTCTGCTTGTGGCGGGTGCGACGGGCGAGGGCGGCGACGAACATGCGCATGGCCTGGAGGGGCTGGCGCAGGTCGTGACTGGCCGCGGCGAGGAACTTCGACTTGGCGAGGTTGGCCCGCTCGGCCGCCTCCCGGGCCAGGCGCTGCGCTTCCGCCTGCTTGCGCTCGCTGATGTCCTGCCCGATCGCGAGCACGCCGACGACGGCGCCAGAGCCGTCGATGAGCCTCTTGTCGTACCACTCGATCTCGCGCTCGCCGCCGCCCCTGGTGACGATGGGGAAGACGTAGCCTCGCCGCTCAGATTCGGTGTCCCGGTGGAGCACCAGGCGCCGGGCGCGCGCGCTCGCGCGCTCGGGAAGGAAGACCTGAAACCAGTCGCGACCGCGCACTTCCTTCAGCCGGAAGCCGGAAAGCTCCGCGAGATAGGGGTTGAAACGCAGGATCCGTCCCCGGGGGTCCAGAAGAAGCACGATCACCGGCGCGTTCTCGACGAGGCTTTCGGCGAAGTCGCGTTGGCGGCGTAACTCCTCCGCCGAGCGGGCTCCGTCGTTGATCGAGCGGATCAGCATCCTCAGCACCACGTAGCAGAGCGCGAGTAGGATGCAGATGGCGGCGACGGCGAGGGCCGCGTCCCGGAACGCTCGTTCGTGACCCGCCGCCAGGGTCGCCTCGGCACGATCCCGCAAGGCCCCGGCAAGGGCCCCGATTGCCTCTGCGTGCACCTGGCTCTGGGCCTCGTAGGCCGCGCCGGCGACCACGGCCGCGGCCGCCGCCTGGTCGCCCGCGCGCACCAGGTCGAAGACTCGCTCCTCCAGGACGCGGAGGGCGTCACCGGCGGCTTGCGCGCGCGTCACGGCCTTGCCGGTGAAAACCTCGGGCGTCAGCCCGCGCGCCTCTTCGACAACCGTTTCGAGCACGGGCCGGGCGGCGCGGTAACGGCCCTCCCACGCGGGGTCGCCCGTCGCCGCGGCCATGCGCGCGGCGATCCTCAGCGCCTCGTCGTGACGGTGGATGAGCCCGCCGAGCTCAAGAATCCGGAAGTCGACGTTCTGGATTGTCTGGAAGGTGCGGTAGGTGTCCCAGATGTACCAGCTCGCCCCGGCCAGGATTCCCAGCAGCATGAGGGCGAGCACCACCCCGACCATGAAAACCTTCATCGGCAGAGCGCGAAGGATCGGCTGCCGGGCTTTCGCCGCCGGGCCGACGTCCGGGCCATGGACCGTGCCTTGCCGACCCCGGTGCTGGCGAAGCCAGCTCCCCGTCGGCCAGGCCGCCGCGTCGTCGCCGCCCGTCGTCTTACCGAACCTCGCTCTTTCCGCCCCTACACTCACGTCGGGCCGCGCGCTCGGTTCTGCTGGGCCTAGGACCATCCCCCGACACCGCTCGGCGAGGGGTGCGGGGGCTTATCTACCGTGCCCACCTTCCGCCCTAGGCTAACCCTTGGTTGGATTGAGCTAAAGAGATTTTCAAGGGATGAGCGAATTTTCCCGCGCCGCGGCGGCGGCCCCGGCGGGCAAGGGCGGGCGTTGCGCGGGCTGAGGGGGTGGAGTAAGTTCGCCGCCGTCCCCGCCGGCACGACCCGTCAATGCCTTCTCCCGACCCCGCCCCACCCATCCGCGACCACTTCCTTTACTGGCAGTGCCGCTTGCGCCAGCAGGTCGTCCGCCAGGAAGGGGGGCGGCCGTCGCCGGGGATGCGTCCCTGGGTTACGCGGGAAGACGGCGGCGAGATCGCGCCCGCGATCACGGTCCTCATCATCGAGAAGGAGCCGAAGGAGTCGACGGCGCAGTTCCGACACATCGTTCGCACGACCCACGATCCCCGGGAGCGCTACACCAATGGCCTGAAGATCCTGGCGGGCACCTACTACCAGTACCCGAAAAGTTTCTCGGACGTCATGACCGCCGCGTTCAACGTCGACTCACCGACGGCGGCGGCACTGGTCGCGGAGCGGCGGTGCGTCCTCCACTTCCAGCAGTACGACCAGAGCTACCGCACCCCTTGCCGCGTGCAGGAACTCGATGCCGACGACCCTGCCTGGCAGGCGACCTACTGGCACAACCTCCTGTTCAACCCGGCTCCGCTTGCATCCTATCGGATTCTCGCCTTCTGTCCCGAGTGGGCGGCGGCCAAGGCGTTTCCGCCGCCCTCCTGAAGGGCCTTGAACATGGCTGCGGCCGGGTCCGAACGACCCGGCCGCCCTGGCGGTAAGGCCCTCAGCGCTCTCTAGAACTTGGCGTAGGCCTTCTTGAGGTCGACGAGCGGGTGCTGGCGCGACATCTGGAACTTGATCAGAAGTTCGCGTGCCAGCATGTCGCGGTCCTGCTGGTTGGCGGGGAGCTTCACTCCCTCCGGCACCGTGACCCAGCCGTTGATATTGCGGTCGAAGACCGCGGGCCGGCCTTCCTCATAGCCCATGTGGACGTCTTCCAGCCAGTTGAGGTCGGGCCAGCCCATCATTTCGATGTACGTCGTGAGAAACGGCGTCAGCCGCGAGTAATCGGGCACCAAATTTACATCGTATCGGTAGCCGATGTGGTGCCCGATCCACCTCTCGCGCTCGGTCTCGACCCCGTCGCTGACGAGGTACTTGTCGACCTCGCCTTCCCCGGTTGGCTGGCGAACCTTCTTCTTCTTGCTCATGCTCGCCTCCTAATAGTGGTGATAGTCCGCGACCCCGACCGTGTGGTCTGTCCCGGCCAGCGGCACCTTGCACATCGCCGAAGCCTCCATGGTGAGCGCCGCGAGGTCCTCGGGCTCGAGCGAGTGGACGTTCGTCTTGCCGCAGGCCCGCGCCAGCATTTGGCATTCGATGGTCATGGTGTGCAGGAGGTTGTATACGCGCTCGGCCGCCTCGTCGGGATCGAGCCGCTTTCTGAGCTCCGGATCCTGGGTCGCCACCCCCACCGGGCAACGGCCGGTGTGGCAGTGGTAACAGTAGCCTGCCTCGACCCCGATCTCGCGCTCGAAGTCCGCTTCGGGGATGTCCTTGTTGCAGTTCAGCGCGATCATGGCGGCGGTGCCGATGGCGACGGCATCGGCACCCAAGGCGAGCGCCTTGGCGACGTCGCCCCCGTTGCGGATTCCGCCGGCGTAAACGAGCGAGATGTCACCCGACCTGCCGACGTCGTCGAGGGCGCGCCGCGCCTCGCGGATGGCCGCGATCCCTGGAACCCCCGTGTCCTCGGCGGCAATGTGCGGGCCGGCGCCGGTCGATCCCTCCATGCCGTCCATGTAGATGCTGTCGGGATCGGTCTTGGCCGCCATGCGCACGTCGTCATAGACCCGCGCCGCGCCCATCTTGAGCTGAATCGGCACCTCCCCGTTGGTGAGCTCCCTGAGCTCCTGGATCTTGATCGACAGGTCGTCCGGGCCCAACCAGTCGGGGTGCCGAGCGGCGGAGCGCTGGTCGATCCCCGCTGGCAATGAGCGCATCTCGGCCACTTGATCACTCACCTTCTGACCCATGAGGTGGCCGCCCAGACCCACTTTCTGGCCCTGGCCGATGAAGATCTCGATCCCGTCGGCGATCCGCGCGTGGTGCGGGTTGAAGCCGTAACGTGACTCGATGCATTGGTAGAGCCACTTCTCCGAGTACCGGCGTTCATCGGGGATCATTCCGCCCTCGCCCGAGCAAGTGGCGGTGCCCGCCATCGTGGCGCCGCGGGCCAGCGCCACCTTCGACTCATAGGACAGGGCGCCAAAGCTCATGCCGGTGATATAGATCGGAATGTCCAGCTCTAGCGCCCGCTTGACCCGGGGGCCGATGACGGTCTTGGTGTCACACTTCTCGCGGTAGCCCTCGATCACGAAGCGGGTGAGGGTGCCCGGCAGGAAGGTGAGGTCGTCCCAGGTAGGGATCTCCTTGAAGATGGCCATCCCGCGCATGCGGTAACGACCGAGCTCGGCCTTGATATGGATGTCGTCGATCACCTGCGGCGAGAACAGAAAGTTCCGGCCCAAGACGTAAGGGTTGCGCCTGATTTTGTTCCAGGCCCCTGGAGCCGATCCCGGCACAGCCTCATCGGGACGCGTTGCCATCGGAAACCTCTCTTCTTCCAGAGGGTTGCGGTAATTCGCTCCTAGAGCACCATTTTCTTTTCGGTGGGCTCGAGGTTGTCGTAGTTCCAAAGGCGCTTGCCCGAGACGACCTTCTTCAGGCTCTCGACGCCGTTCGGCGCCTCGAAGCCGTAGGCCTTGAGCTTGCGCTGGACCCACTGGACCTCAAGGTCGGTCATCTCGCCCGGAATGGCGTCCGTCCCGAGCGAACCGATGGTGCCGCCCACATAGATGATGCCGTCGTACATGGAGTCGCCGAGATTGGGCCCGGTGTCGCCGAGGACGATGATCCGCCCGCGCTGCATCATGAAGCCCGTGGACGCGCCGGTGCGGCCGCCCACGATGATGGTGCCGCCCTTCATTTCGATCCCGGTCCGGGCGCCGACGTCCCCCTTGCAGACGAGGTCGCCGCCGCGGACGGCGGCACCGAAGCACGAACCCGCATTCTTCTCGATGACCACGGTGCCGGCCATCATGTTTTCAGCGCAGGACCAGCCGACCCGGCCGGTGATACGCACGTTCGGCCCGTCGTTGAGGCAAACCCCGAAGTAGCCGAGGCTCCCCTCAAAGTACAGGTTGAGTCGGTTGAGGATGCCGACCCCGAGGCCGTGCTTCGCCCCCGGATTGCGGACGACGATCGCCCCGTACCCCTCCTTCACGAGCTCGCGGATCCTGACGTTGACCTCGGTCGGGCTTAGGGGACCGGCGTCGAACTCCACCCGTTTGTTGACGTCGACGTCGAACGAACCGGGGTAGAAGAGGTTCTCTCCCTCCTCGGGCGAGAAAAAGACTTGCTGGGTGCGCCCTGCCAGGCGCTCCGTGTGCATCCCCATGCGGTGGGAGATGTGCTCCTTCGTCACGTCCGCCATACCCGCACCTCTCCTTCATAGGGGTCGTGGGTCTCGATCTCGTGGGGGAAAATGCTGCGGATGGCGACCTCTTCCGAGGCGAGGGCGATGAGGTCGTCACTCTCGTAGAGCACCATGGGCTTCGCCGCCATGACGTCCTTCGCCATCCCCAGCGCGTCGCTCGTCGCGACGAGGTAGGTGAAGACGCCGTCGAATTCGTGGACCGACTGCTGCATCGCGTCTTGGAGGTCGTGGCCGTCGTTGACCTTGTCGGCGAGGTAAACGGCGATGAGCTCGGAATCGCAGTCCGAGACGAACCGGCGGCCCTTACGCTCGAGCTCGCGCCGCTTGTTCCAGTAGTTCGTGAGCTGCCCGTTGTGGACGACGGACACGTCGCGGAACGGGTACGCCCAGTACGGGTGCGCCGAGCGGATGTCGACGTCCGACTCGGTCGCCATGCGGACGTGCCCGATGCCGTGCGTGCCCACGAAGCCGTTGAGGCGGTATGCGTGCGTCACGCTATTTGCGTCACCGAGGTCCTTGATGAGCTCGAGGGAGCTCCCGATCGACAGAATCTCGGTGCCGTCGATGTCCTCGATGTAATCGGCCAGCTGCCGCATGTCCTCGTCGAAACGGATGACGTAGCGGTGGGCATACTCCGTCGCCTCCTCCGACTCGACTATCTCGGCGCCCATGCTCTTGAGGCGTGCGTCGACCTCGGCACGACGCCGCTCGATCTGGCGGTGGATGTCGACGCCGCTCTCGAGGTCCTCTTTCTCCGCGACCTTGAGGCGCAGCACGTAAGCGTTGTCGCGCGGCGGGCCGTAAACGGCGTAGCCCGTGGAGTCGGGGCCCCGATGCCTGAGGGCCTGGAGCATCGACGTGATTTCGTCGCCGATGTTTCCAGGCTTCGAGCGGTGGATGATTCCGGCGATGCCACACATGGTCGTCTCACTCCTCGGTCGAGGGGGCGGCGGGCCGCCGGGAGCGACGGCCCTCCCCGCCAACGCTTACAGCCTCACGGCAACACGTCCATATAGGTGTCAAGGTCCCATTCGGTCACGGTGGCCAGAAACTTCTCCCACTCGTCCCGCTTGTAATGCATGTAGACGTCGTACATCTCCCCGGGCAGCGCCGAGTTGATCACCTCGTCCGCCTCCAGCGCGTCGAGCGCCTCGCCCAACGACATCGGAAGCTTGGCGACGTTTCGCTTCTGGTAGTCGTCGAGGACGTCGTAAATGTTGCGCTGCTCCGGCTCCCCGGGGTCGACCTCGTTCTTGATCCCGTCGTCGCACGCCTTGAGCAGGCCAGCCGCGAGCAGATAGGGGTTGTTGGAGGAGTCAGCCGCCTTGTACTCGAACCGGCCCGGCGCCGAGATGCGCACCGCGCAGGTCCGGTTCTGGTAGCCCCAGTTCGGGAAGACCGGCGCCCAGAACCCCATGTCTAAGAGCCGCCGGTACGAGTTCACGGTCGGGCAGCCCAGGGCGGTGAGCGCGCGCAGGTGCTTCATGATCCCGCCCATGCAGTCGAGCCCGATCTTCCCCGGCCAGCGGACGTTGTCGGTGTCGGGCATGAAGGTGTTGTCGCCGCCCTCCACGACGGTAAACGCGCCCTCCATCCCCGGCAGCGGGTCATTGCCCAGGGGGTTCACGATTTCCTCGCCGCCCCGCCACAAGGAAATGTTGGTGTGGCAGGCCGAGGCCGAGACCCCCATGAAGGGCTTCGGCATGAAGCAGGCGATGAGGTTTTGCTCGCGCGCCACCTGCTTGCAGACCTGGCGGTGGGTCGTGAGCCGGTCGCAGGTCCTGAGCGCGTCGTCGAACCAGAAGTTGAGCTCAAGCTGGCCGGGGGCGTCCTCATGGTCGCCCTGGATCATGTCCAGCCCCATGGCGCGATCGTACTCGATCACCTTCATGAAGGCGGGACGCAGGGCCTCGAACTGGTCGATGTGGTAACAGTAAGGGTTGCTGAAACCGCCCGCGGGCTTGCCGTCCTCGCCCCTCTTCAGCCACATCATCTCGGGCTCGGTGCCGGAACGCAAATGCAGCCCGCCATGGTCCTTCTTGAACGCCTCGTGGGTTCGGCGAAGGTTGCCGCGGCAGTCGGCGGTGAGGAACGCGCCGGGGTCGTCGGGGTGCTCGCGGCCGCGGAACAGGGTGCAGAAAACGCGGCTCACCCGCTTGTCCCAGGGAAGCTGGACGAAGGTCTCGGGGTCGGGAATGCCGACCAGCTCCCACGCCTCCGGACCGTAACCGATGTAGTGGTTGTGGCGGTCGATGAACAGGTTGGCGGTGGCGCCGTAGACCAGCTGGAACCCACGCTCGGCGAACATCTCCCAGTGGTCGGCGGGCGCGCCCTTCCCCATCACCCGGCCGGTGAGGGATATAAACTGATAATAGATGTAAGTGATACCCAACTCGTCGATCTTCGCACGGACCTGTTTGACGAGTTCATCGCGTCCTTCGGTTCTCACATACGCTTCAACATCCGTCATGGCGTTATCCCCTTGTTCGGTGCCTTCGCCCCCTGTGTTTAGGGTCGCCGCCTGCCAACGCGTTAGACCAATTGCATACCATTTCGCCAGCGATTGGCAGGCTTCCGGCAGCTTGGCGCGCCCGCCCCTTCCTTGTCAACTCCGCGGGCGGGCCGCCCTCCGCTAGCTCCACGGGAACGGGCTGCGCGAGACCGGATGCAGCTTGCCCCCCGCGAAG